>JACQOU010000235.1 GCA_016207775.1 Deltaproteobacteria bacterium | reverse complement strand
TTTCTCCACATTCAGTCGCCAATTTCGTAATGACCGGTCGCTAATCCCCAGGCTTGTGGCTAGGAGCCTGTCCGAGTAATGCTTTTTTGAGTTGAGATAGGTGTGCAGTATCATCACGGTGGTCTGAGAGCATAGGCAGGAGCAGCAGCGATTCGAACGCGGTTTGACACAACATATTGGAGAACCATTCGAAACGCTCGTCCAAAGGCGACGATGCGAGTCCAGACCAATTTTTCCCAGAACCTTTGGCCGAATGGCTTACCTTTGCGGGCACCAGTTACAAATCTTGCAATCAACGCGGGGTATGTTCGAAGAAAATGCTGGAGAAGCGCCCTATTGTTAAAGCGAACGAGTAAGTGGAGGTGATTTCCTGAATTTGCGAACTCATAAACAGTGATAAAATATTTTTTTGAAAGTTTTTGCAGCAGTGTTCTTATGAAGATGGCGTTTTGTTTTTGTAGCAAAGACAGGTTGCCTTTTGCCGCGGGTGCACGAAAGACTATGTGGACGGCTTTTTTCGAGTTTAGTGGTCGGGAGGTCTTTCTTTTTCCGTGATTCAGGGAACCACCAAAAGCATCTGAGCCCTTCAGTTCCGACGATAAACTGAGCTGAACCATGGATCATGGATAGCACCAAGGCGTACGTGGGGCAATATTATTTTTGAGCAAATAGGGAGCGTATATCGACGGTACATGGCAATATTTTTTGATCGACATCACACTAATATCTTGATTTGATCTGCCCATGGGGAAAACGTTTAGAGCATGGGATATAGACCAGCCGTGGCTATTGCCACCATCAGTTAGGGACTTTGTTCCGGAAGGACACATTGCGCATTTTATTCGGGACACAGTGCGAGAAGAGCTGGATTTATCGAGGGTACTTGACTGTTATAGCGAAGAGCGTGGGTATCCGCCGTATCATCCGGTTATGATGACAGCGTTGTTGTTATACAGCTACTGTCAGGGTGTTTACTCTTCCCGTAGAATTGCGAAAGCATGCGAAGCGAGGGTTGATTTTATGGCGGTAACTGGCATGAGCAAGCCTGATTTCCGCACAATATCGGATTTTCGCAAGAGGCACTTGCAGGCGCTCAAGGGGTTGTTCATCCAGGTTCTGCGGTTATGTCAGAAGGCTGGATTGGTGACTCTTGGGCACGTTGCGCTGGATGGTACGAAGATTAAGGCCAATGCCTCAAAGCATAAGGCAATGAGTTATGGTCGCATGTGCAAGGCAGAGAGTGAATTGAGAGCGGAGATTGATAGGTGGTTTACCAGAGCTGATACGGATGATCGAACCGAGGATGATAGATACGGTAAAGACCGCCGTGGCGATGAGATGCCGGAATGGGTGGTCAACAAGCAAAAGAGGCTGGAAAAGATTCGTGAAGCAAAGGTGGCGCTTGAGGCTGAGGCAAAAGAGAAAGCGCAGGCGGAAGGTAAGAATGGTGATAAACCGGATGATAAAGCGCAAAAGAATTTTACCGATCCTGAAAGCCGCATAATGAAAGTGGGCAATGGTTTTGAGCAGTGTTATAACGCACAGGCCGCGGTCGAGGCTGATAGCCAAATAATTGTCTCACAAACTCTTACGAACGCAGCAAATGACAAACAGCAGTTCGATCCCATGCTCGTTGAGATCAAGAAGAATATGGGTCGTCATGCTGAGGAGATTTCGGCGGATGCTGGCTATTGTTCGGAAGACAATCTCAAGAAGGCAAATCAGCGACATGTGAATGCATATGTGGCAACTGGAAGGCAAAAGCACGGGGAAGCAGCGGCCACTGGTTCCAAGACCGGAAAAATTGGAACGCGTGTCAGAGCGATGATGATCAAGCTTAAACAGGGCGGACATAACAGTCGCTACCGATTACGCAAACAAACAGTTGAACCCGTGTTTGGCCAAATCAAACAAGGACGTGGCTTTAGACAATTCCTCATGCGCGGGCGCGAAAAAGTGGCTGGTGAATGGGCAATGGTTTGCATTGCTCACAACCTACTGAAGCTCGCAACGGTAAGCGCCTGATACGATATACATCAACTGAGCCAAACTGCAGGACCGGTTGCAGGTTTTCCACGTCCTATCTTCAAAAACCTCCGAGAATTCAGACAGCGCTGGTTAGGAAACAACAAAAAAGTTATTACTCGGACAGGCTCCTAGAAGAAAAGCAAAAATACAGGGACCGTACCTCCTTAATGCAAGTCCGATTACCTATTTTGAACTGCCTTTGGAATGATGTCCTTCATTTTTCAACGATTCACCCCCATTTGATTTGGAATGCTCTTCAGGAATCATGCACCATTGCTGGTGCCGTTGCAAAGGATGTCATTTTGCCGGAACGTCTTTGGTATAAAATTCCCGTCACAAAGTTGATGACCATGCCTGCGATCTACTTCCATAATCGGCTGAACAACCATGATGAACGTTACATTTTCTCTGGGAACGAGTTTGAGAAGCTTGATTAGAGGATTTCAAAAAATCTTTTCGTAACTTCGCGTGGCAGCCCAAGGACTGTTTGTATGATTGATTTACCGTCCTGAAGAAACGGATGATCTAAAGGACTCGTTGGCTCCAGGGCAACCTTTCTCCTGGTCTCCTGCCTAGTGGGCGAAAACTGGCCGGACGGACAAATAGGTAGCCACCCTTGGCTAGAATTAAGGACACCGTCCTCTTTCCCAATCACTGGTTGCTTCGATAACACAACCACTCAGAACTTGAATCCGTGCTTGATTCATGCCAGTTAGATAAAAGATTTAGTCCTAGGGGTGCCAGAGCCTCAACGGTACGAATTTTGCTATCCAAAACAAGCACAGGCGGTTCATTTTTGGCAGGAAGTAAGAAGTTAGGGGCTAGGGACTGTATGAACAAGGCGCGAAATACGAGTGAGTAGCACTGACATAATCTATCCAGTGAAAGTTCCCTGGGATTCGCAGTCTGTGCCTCACGTTTCTATTGAGGTTAACCAGTCGTGCAATATCGAGTGCGATGGCTGCTACAAGAACAAGTTTGCATTCTCAAAACCGCTTGAACTTATCAAACGCGAGATTGATCTGGCAGTAAGCCTACGTCAGTTGGAGAGTGTCGTAGTCGTTGGTGGCGAGCCTACTCTATACCCGCATCTTACCGATGTGATTTGTTATATCGCTGATAAGGGCATCCTTCCTACGCTTCTGACGAATGGCACGTTGCTTACACCTAAACGCCTTCGTGAATATAAAGACGCGGGCCTTTACAGTGTTCGCATCCACATCGATAAGCATCAGCGCAGGCACTCTGATCCTCGTAGGATGGCAACCACGGAATCAGAATTAAATCCACTTCGTAAATATTACGTGGATATGTGTCGCAATGAGGGTGTCGAGCCAGCATTTATTTTCACGTTATATCGGGATAACCTCGATGATTACCTCGACGTAGTGGAATTCTGCTATCGTGAGGAAATTCGTGACATACTCGTCCCTCTCTTTGCGCCCAGTGTGAATATTGAGACAGAGCACTTAGCTGAAGAACCTTTCCATGCTCTACATGCAGAAAATATCTATGAGTTTATGGCAAGAAAACAGGGAATTTTGCCAGCGTTTTACCTGCCCTCTCAAAGCAACTCAAAAAAGCTGCGGTGGTTAATTTACTATACTGTCGTTACGGTAGATGCGCATGGGAAGAGGGAAACCTTTTCTTTCGACCCGCGGAACCAAACTGCGCTGACAGTGATTTCAAGAATGTCTCGGATTCATCACAGCCGGCACAATTTTAGCCGTTTGCCGGAGCAAAGTGAAGTGACTCGCATGCTTGGCCTATACGCGCGACTGTCCTGTGAATCGGTTGACCGGGGAAAGGTACATGCTTTTCTGGAGACAGTTCGACGGAATGGCAACGTGCGATTTTTCCGTCAGGTATTTCAGGAGTTTCCACAGCTATCCAAAGATGGGCATTACGATCCATGCTTGCACTGCCCTGATGCAACAGTGAGGAATGGCCATTTGGTTTCACTGTGTGTGGTAGACCATGTTGAGCCGCTACCTATTACTGAAAAACCAGTCTGTGGAGATTCCGAACAGATGATAACCAAGATAAAAGGAGAAAGGAATTAGGGAGGAGAACATGCAAAATGCCGAGATTAGAGAAAGTCATGGGAGATTCACTTTTGTAAAGCCGAGAATGACGGATTACGACTTGCAAGGAATCTTAAATTCCAAGCAGTATCTTGACCTCGTTACTGAGGCACGTATCGAGCAAATGACTCGTTATTACAAGTTCCCTATGGAAGTATACATTGAGAAAAAACAGAGCTGGATACTATCGCGTTTCGCGATCGAGTATCGAAAGCCGATTCCCTTCCCTTCGCAATTCTTCGTTCACACAAAGGTCAAAACCATTGAGGGTCCAAAGGCAAATGTCGAGTTCTCTTTTGTAAGCTTAGATAAGAGCAAAACTTATGCGAGTGGCGAGGTGGATTATTACTTATTTGACATGACCTCTCGCAAGCCTGTTGTTGTGCCTGAGAATGAACGAAAGGTATTTCTCGAAGAAGGCGCACCAGAAAACTAGTTACGATGGCTCCTCAGCGCCCCACCATAAGTACGCAAACCATGGGCGAACGAATGGAGCGCCTGCGGGCCTTTCTCTGCGTCCTTGCTACTCAACGTGAATTCTACTCACTCTCATTCGCCTCTCTTAATTTTTGGTTCGGGCTGAGGCCCAGGCAGATCAAAAAAAGGTTATGTCATAGTTTGAAGGATATGACCTATCACCTATTTTATGAGGATGATCGGATTCATCTGATTTCCTTCGGACCCAAGAGAAGCGTCACTAGCGCCGATATGCTTGCCACTGTTAGAAATTTTCCTGAACGGCTTTGTGCCTTTCTTGATCGGAAAGATGCTAGAGTTGGAGAGTTCACACGATTTACTGAGCTGATTGCAATTCTTCCAGACTTTGAAATCCTCTGGTCACTTGGAGACAACCGACTCAATCGGCTTGCATCCTTCCTGGATTTCGTGGGCCTCCATGCAACCTGCAATAACTTAAGTCAAGAAGCCAAAAAGAAGGGACTAAGGGTTGAGCGTCCCGTATGGGGGCAGATTCGCCTGGGAGACGTTGACGGAAAATACGGAGGTCCGAAAACTTATACGCGTGCTGAGGCCTCTGAGGTTTCACTTCTTAAGGAATTATACGCTCAATCATTGCGCTTAGCTCTGCGCCCGTTAACCCGTTTCTGGGTTTTTCTTGTTTCGTTGTTTTCGACAATGAGGCTTTGGCTATGGAGTTGGCGTGGTGGTTTCAGGACCGCTGACCTTGCATTTTCGGACAAAGAAGAAACCGCTGTCGACGATAAGCACTGGCAGTGGAGTGCCCGGCTGCTTGCGAGCTACTGGTATCACGCGGGTTTGAGCCGTGACATGACAGGCCGCCTGCTTCTAGCAGCGTCATTTGGATCCAACAAGACTGCTTTGGCACGAGCGCTTGATATGTATTTCTATTGTCAGGCGCATTGCAGCCACGATCGCGTGATGACACTACTGTCAAAAATTGTATCGAATATTATCCGGCAACATTTCCCCTTCTTGTACGTTGATACCCTTATGCACCAGGCTATTCTTAACTACTATCTGGGCAATATTAGGACTTCTATAAAACTCAACGCGCTTGTGGAGCATCTTCTTTGCGACGGACATCACCCATTTAATCGCCTTACCAATCTCTCAACTTCGCTTCGAACAAGCCTTGTCATGAAAAGTCCACGACTCACTTCTGGACTGTTTCGAAAGCTCAAGGAAATACCTGCATTTCAAACGGGAATAACTGCTGCTCGAATTGAACTTTGTGCCATCATTCAATGGGTGCGAGAGGAAGGTGCAACTCACCGGTATCAATCAAATTGCGCTTCCATTGAGCGCCTGACGGAAACATTAGCCCCTCTTCCGCGTGCGACTATCGAATTGTTATTCTCTGTATTTCGAATGGAGTCAGGCGATCAGGCTTTGGCTTTGATATGGTTAGTTCGTGCGAAGGAATCGCTGCAGAGAGCTGGACTTAGTTACTCATATCGTCGAGTACTGGGGCTGCTGGATACCATTATAGATAGGTGGGATGGACACTTCAGTATTCTCAATATTCGCGCATGGTGGCATGCACGGTGGGCGGGTGTGGTGTGGTTAAGAAGGATTTCTGATTTATCAGGCCTAAGTAATGAAGAATGGCGTTCATTGTCTTTTCATTTTGGTCAATTGGGGCTTATGGATAGTGCAGAGATCCATTTGATTGATATCTCCGAGCCAATACGACAAGTCGAGACAATGGAGAAGCTTCGCAATTCCATGTTCAAGCTGATGGAGCGATGGTTGCCCGAGTTTCGCTGCCAGATCTCGTTAGGGGAGACCGTTTGGAGTAATGAGCCCGGTCTGCCTGAAACCCTCATGCCCATTACACAACAAGAGAGGGCTGAGGATAAGGATTGGATGATTCGGACCGGTGTAAGTTCCTCGACCGGTGGAGTTGAATGGGTATACCTTCTTGGCTCGGCGAAACTAGATAACCTTTGGTATCGTGTGGTCATTGCCGCTCCTCGGATGGAAAAGACACATACTTCGCTTAGATTCTCTCTCGCCTACAACCTGACACAAATGTGCTGTCAAAGTGCCGCACGCATCTTTTGGGGCAAAAAGGCAGCGGAACGCGCCAGATATTCAGCGATTGCTGAGGTTGCCAGGATGGTGGCTCATGACATTCGGTCTCCTCTGGCAGCACTAAATGTGGTGGAGAGGGATTTAACCGAGCTTCCAGAAGACAAAAGGATAATCATGCGAAGCGCAGTAAGTCGCATAAACGATATTGCAAACGAACTCTTCAGCCGATATCGAAAGACCGAGCATGGTGATACCAACATGACCGAGCCTGCGGCGAAAAAAGATTCGCACAATAATGCGGCGAGGGAAACAATTCTACTGACAAGTCTTGTGGATTTTCTGGTCACTGAGAAAAGACTTCAATATCGGACGAGAATTGGCGTTGAGATAGACTGGCAATCTGAGCAGTCTTCCTATGGTCTTTTCGTCGATGTTCAGGCAGCGAAACTCAAACGAGCGCTTTCTAATATAATCAACAACGCTGTTGAAGCGATTGATAGAGTGGGCAAGGTAACCGTCCGTGTGCTTGGCAATCAGAATACAGTTGAAGTGATTATCGAAGATAATGGCAAGGGAATTCCTGACAATGTTCTTTCGAAGATTGGGAAGCGTGGTGGCACATATGATAAACTCGGTGGCTCTGGACTGGGGCTTTTTTACGCAAGATCAGCAGCGCAATCGTGGGGTGGAAATCTTAAACTAGAGTCAGCAGTTAAGAAGGGTACCATAGTTCGTTTCTCCTTACCCCGTGCACAGCCGCCGAGTTGGTTTGTCTCAGAACTGAGCTTCTCCGCAAATTCCCCGGTTGTGGTGCTCGATGATGATTCATCCATACATCAGGTATGGAAAGGACGTTTTGAAATTGCTAACTTCGAATCAGCAGGCATTGAAGTGTCCCACTTCTCGACACCAGACCAACTAAGATCGTGGGTCATGGATAACCAAGCAGGCATTTCTTCCACCATCTTTCTCCTCGATAATGAGCTTCTTGGATTCAAAGAAACCGGTCTCTCCCTGATCGAATCGTTGGATATCTCAGGGCAGTCCATTTTGGTAACCAGCCATTTTGAAGAAGGCTCGATATTGGAGAGTTGCAAGCGCCAAAAGGTCAAACTCATTCCCAAAGGCATGGCTGGCCTTGTACCTATTCGGGTCAAAGCAATTTCTGAGCACAGCAACCTTCTTCAGAGCGAGACGTACTAGGCAATTCTTTTTCTGGTTGGTATCAGGTTCGTGAGCTCCAACAGCCTTTCTTTGGTATGAAAGTTGCTTAAGCAAGAGATTGGACTTCTCGATTGAGGTATTTTATGTGCAAAAACGATCCAGATGAATCCAAGTATTGGCTCAATCAATTGCTATCTATTTCGGAAAATATCATTACAGCATTGGAAATGCCCTATCGAGTAATTGAATGCTGTACGGGTGAAATGGGTGTCGGAAAATATCGTATGTACGATATTGAAACTTGGG
>JACQOU010000234.1 GCA_016207775.1 Deltaproteobacteria bacterium | reverse complement strand
GCAGATGATCCTTTCCATTAATTTTTAAAATCTTATTTGCAACGTAAGGAGCACACTGAGTATCCAGCAATTATTTGGGATGCGGGCAGAGACTAACAGGCAAGGACTCGGCAGCAAGACAAGCAGCGATCACTTGTGGAAAGGTGCGTGGCACTATCCCAAGCGCTTTTTCAGGCAAGACGCCTCGTTCATGCACCTTGTTGGAAGGCGCCCAACGTGAGCAAGGCTGGGGCTCACACGTCACTGCCCGCATTCTTACTATTTGCGCCGTTCTGATAACTGAGGAGGTATTTCCCGAGTAACGGTTTGGTATTTAACTTCTCGTGGTAGTTTTAGTTCCACTATAGGACATGGGAAGACCATAATTTCAACCGTCCTCGTTTATTGAAGTTCGCAGAGTAACTGAAAGGAGGCTGCAGAGCGGAACGAAATCTCTCCTATTTAAGCTTAACAGTTCAGCCCCTATCTTTCTTGCGCATACTACGATGAGTGTATCGTTCGATAGCTTACTTGCTGGCCATTTTAATTCAGCAAGGATTTTTCCAGCCGTTATATAGTCTTTCTCATTAGGGACGATAATCCGTCGGTTTCGCAAAAAGGAATCTATGAAAGAATCCATTATCCGAATAGAGCTTGTCTCGTGCGTTCCCGAATATAGCTCCATCACAACAACCGATGGGAGGTATAGCACGCGCCCAGAGGTAATTTTTGTCAAACCCTCTCTATCTTTTCTGCCCCTAAACCAGTCAACCCAGACACTGGTGTCAATTACGAGTGGCTTCATCGAACCTCAAAGTTTGGAAGGCTTCCAAAACTTTGCTCTATAGCTTTTTCGATCTCAGCATTTGCAATAGCAAGCTCCAAAGCCCGATCTACCGCTTGGGTGTCGGTCTTGGCCGCTAGAATCACCCTGGCTTTTCGCAGCTTTTCAGCATCGATTTCCATGGTCTTCTTTATCTTAGGATTGTTTGATGCATTCATAATGTACTAATGATACATCTTAGATGTATTACTGTCAAGAAGGTGTGTAGGGGAAAGGAATGTGAGTTGTTTTGGTAATGTCCTATAAGTAAAATTATGTAAACTTACAGGCTAGGGAGATCCAAACCAAATATCCACAATCAGATGGGTCCCACCATCTTTCATTTTAAATAATGACCGCTGCCTGGTCTGATTGCCGTTAGATTGTTCCCAGATATTTTCGTAATGCAGATCAATGGAGACAACGCCTGCGTATTGCAATGGAAGAAGTTCTCCAGCATCAGTTTTTCCATCAGAATTTTTGTCAAACCATAGTTTAAGCTGACTCCAGACTTCATCCTTTGTGTCCATGAATCCGTCTTGATTGCTATCCAGATCCATCAAGGCAGAAAACCCATTGGGTGCCAACGATCCATTCCGAAGATGCGTATAATTGCCAAACAATTCGGATCCATCATCGATAGTCCCATTATGATTTCGGTCTAGGCTCAGGAACGCAGAGTCATGTCCTCGTATCCAACCCAAACGCTCAGGCTCGCCATCCGCATCCAGGTCAAATAAAGGGCCTTGCACGGCAGCAAGCGTTTCAATCGAGCGCCCAAAAGACAAAACCAGCGGGCTCATTTGGGAGTCGCACAAGGCCGGATTGGCACGTTGTGTTTTATTCCGATTTGCGAATACACTGACGCTTGCTGCATGCAGTGAAACCAGGTTGTTTACCGGAATATAATTTCTAATAGAAACTACCTTGTTAATCGGTTTATTGCTGCAAATACCCGTATGCTCGCTATCATCACAAACCCACAGAATTGCCCTCAAGGACTGCCAGGAATTGGGATAATCTCTTTTAATGTTCTGGTAATTGATTATCGTATTCAGTTGAACCGAATGATTAAAATCCTTCCCTTTCAAATCGTATTTTCCCAGTACGTAATTGGCTGTGGGCGGTAAACTATTGCCTAGCCTCCCGCTTACTTCTATCGTCAATAGTGGAGCTGCCAGCTCCTCAATAAAGGGATTGGGGCCAATTGATCTTCCAACCGAACAGGTACGAATGACAGTCGTGTCCACCCTCGTTTCGTCCGCACTTTCAATGTAACCGTCGTCATGGTCGGTAATATCGTTTCCTACTCCGGACAGGGGGTCATCATTTTGTGCGATCTGACCAGAATCACCATCCGAATTGCCAATAGCAGACGTGTTAAGAGCTTGAGGAGCAGTCGAGTTACCAAAAGCACTTGTCAGTAGCTGTTTGATCCTTGCGTTTTCGCTACCCGAAAACCCAGAACACGATAGAACACTCGAAAGCACAAGAACGGATGCTGCCCAACAGAGCCATGTCATTTGTTTCATAGTTTTACCCTCGGTAACTTATCTCGATAACGGAGCCGTTCTTGGGCACCTGTCCAGCAAAACAAACCGAGTTCGTTTGAGAAACATAATAGAATCCATCTTCACGGGAGGCGTTGATTGGCAGATGATCCACAAAAACTTTAAGAGAAGTTTCCGTACCCAGGGCGGCGCTCAATTTAAAACAAATTCCCAAATCGGCGAGCTGGCCTGCTACTTTTGCAAGACTCTCCATAAATTGCTGGGGACAGATGCTACCCGATAATCCGCCTCCCACCTGCTTTGCAACTTCTAAATATCGATGTCCCATGGCAACCTTGCAGCTACTTTGTTCGGTTCCAACCAAGGGATAAAGAACAACTCGACCCCCTTGCTTCACATCTTTGAAAAATTTGGCATACTCATCAACAGCAAAGGCAGTCCAATCGGAGAGATGGTTCTCGGGTGGGCCACCCTTGCAATCCACTCCCTTTACCCCCTTGCACGAATAGTCATCGGCATCAGTAATATAGAGAACTGCAAGGACACTGCCAGGGCGAATGAAGCGCTCCCCATTCTTTTGAATAGCCACTCGGGATGCCTCCAGTCCCTGTTCCCAAAAACTCGTATCAGAGTCCCTGATCGCTGAAATAATCGAATTAAAATCTCCCACAGCGTCCGGTGAGGATTTATCAATGATGTCCTGACCTGCCGAATTAGCGATCAGCCTTCCTTGGTCAGCAAAATAATCGGTTGTCGTGACGACCAGGCGATAGTTCACTGACTTTTTTTGCATCACCGTACTCAAAAATCCCCCAAGCTCCTGTGCAATCGCATCCCGCCATGGCTTCATGCTAGCCGAGTTATCCACAACAAACAGAATGTCGTAAACATCGCTGGCATCCGCCTGCACAAACACATCGCCCTTCATCGTACTGCCTATAAATCCAGTGTCCCTGGCACACCCTGGCCCAGCGCCCACAACCACTAACAACCATACAACAAAGCAATACCCAACTCGCATCGTTGCCTCACATTTTTTGGGGACGGTTGTTTTTTTGGGAGACGGAGATAAGGAGGGAAGTCACCCATTAGCAATGCAATCTCAATACCAGAATAGTCAGCTGCAACTCTCTTCGCCAAACGCCAAACAAATGGTCAGCAGAACGGACTTTTCACCTTTCTGGTAGTAAAAGTGAATAATTTTCCAAAGCTAACTTGCTGCTTACCCAATGGTCGGAAACTGTATTGATCTTAAACTTTTTTTCTCTATCACCAAACTTCCTGCAGGACGGTAGCAAAAGTTAAAGCCTTTTTGT
>JACQOU010000233.1 GCA_016207775.1 Deltaproteobacteria bacterium | reverse complement strand
CATTATAGCCAGTACGTTTTTTGTCCGGACTCGTATCAAACTTACGTACAGCAGTACTTTCCACGATGCCGTCTTTCCGTCAAAATGCTTTGTTTTCCCGGCGGTGGACCGGTCACTGGCGGAAAATACTGCGTCATCAAGAATTATGATTGGGGCACGGCGGGATCGGAATACGAGACTTCTGAAGTTTATTTTTGGTGTGATCCTACGCCAAAATGATAAATCGGCACATTCTTTAAACCAGCGAGTTAGCCTGCGCTAATCTTAATACACCAACCATTGTAGATTGATGGATGATGCTTTATCGGGTGACTCTGCACAGGAACTAGCGGGTCTTGGTCGGAATAATAACCAAACCGGCCCATCCGAAGCGCGAGCTGGGCGACACCGAGCGGTATTGCCTTACTTTCTTTCTGTCTTATAATTTACACGCTATGCCCCCTGTTTCTAGATTCCAAAAGCAAAAAATAAATACGTTCGATTCCTTTCTCGAATTTGCCAATGGCGGCAAAGAGCCCGGATGGCCTCAAGAAATCATTCTGGAAATGGGTAATGTCTGTAATCTCAAATGTGAAATGTGTCCTAAAGTTCTCATGCCCCACTTTCAACATCAGCAACCCCAGTTTACGGATCTAGGTTTATTGAAGCCACCATTTGCAAGCGTGCTTCCCTACGCTCTAACCGTTCAATTAGTAGGTTGTGGAGAACCAACTCTTCATCCACAGTTTTTTTCTTATCTGGATTACTTGTCCGACTTTGAAGTGTTGATTGATTTCTACACGAACGGCATGCAGCTTGACCGGCAATTCTGTGATTCTGTTGTTTCCCGACGAGTATTCTCGGTCACGGTGAGCTTCTCCGGCAGTACGCCAGCCCAATATGAAAATATTTATCGCGGTGGTAAATTCGACCAAGTGCTTAAGGGAATGAAACTTCTTGGGCAGGCCAAACAACGATACCGTTCACCTTTTCCACTGCTAATCGTCAATTCGATATCTTTTCAACGCCATGTGGATACCCTTTGTGATTTTATTGATCTGATGGCCGATCAGGGCGTCCAACGCATTCAGCTTTCAAATCTCGTTGCATTTACCGACAATCCCACTATACACGATCAGATTGCGGTATGCCGCACATGGAAGGAAAGTAAGATATTGCAAAAAGCTAAAGAACGTGCAGCTAGAGCAGGTATTTGCCTGGATACTTCACGATTCGAAAATGCACCAGTACAATCCAAAACCCTGGTGAAGTCTGCCCGGGAGCAATTCAACCTGACCCGTTCCAACCAAACACATGCTCGTGCCACCAAAGCACAAATGGATTGCCTTGAACCCTATATACAATTCGCCTGTTCTAAAGATATGGAAACAAAACCCTGCTGTTTTATGTATCATGAAGTATCTTTTGGAAACTTGAATTTTCAGTCCGTGCAAGAACTATGGCAAAACCCTCGCTGGAAAGGTTTCAGGAAAAGAATTCTAACAACCCCCGTTCCCTCATTCTGCGAAACTTGTGTTAGGATTAAGAACCGCATAACAAATCATCACGTTCACGAAAAATATAAGGACTATTCCGAATGGTTTGAATTCAACTTCGGCAAACCTTTTTACCCGGCAGCCAAGGAGCGGATAGAGACTCTCCCTGATAGCGAAAAAATAGTGGAAAAACGAATAGCCTTGACTATGTCCACACCTTCAAAACGTTCATCGGGAGAACCTAATGGATTTCAAAAAGCACTTAGCTCCTTCCAAGAAACGCACCCTCTGGAGAGGACCCCCTTCCCTGCGCAACCTGCGCTCAACAATTAACTTATTATCCGGTACGCTATCAACCAGCCGTTTCAATTCCGGGTAGAATGGTGCATTGAACACATATTCAAACCACTTTGAGTACAGATCGTATCTTTCCTGGAGCTGGTGGTGCAATCGACGACAGATTATACCAAAACAATTTTTGCAGATTGAGTACGGAGATTCTGTCATAATCGTTTTGCTGAAAGCCTTCCATTGTGGTGTATCCCAAATGGCTTGTGCCGACTGAATTTTCAGGTTTCCGAACGAAATGTCCGGTTGCAAGCAACTGCAGGGTTTCACCTCAAAATCTTTGAAACAGTACATCGCAAGATACGGCTCGAGACAGGGTGGATCGAGCTGTGGTGTATAAAGGAAGTCTGCGTCCCCTGGTCCGGGTGGTGGCAGGATGCAAGCTCGCCGGGCCTTGGCTATATTGTTTTCACTTTCGACTTTCGTTCTTTCGAAATCAGAAATGTCCAGATCGATACCTAATTCCTAGGCGCGTTCTAGTGCTCGCTGCAAATTCTGGCCATCTTTCCAAGGGCGAAAGACCGTGATTTGATCGTGCTGTTTGGGAAGATACGTTACGCCGTTCAATGGTCTAAGAAAAATTTTGTTTACTCCGTGGTCCGCCATCAGTTCAACAAAATCCACAAAATTATCGAGGTGATGTTGAAAAGCAAGAGAATTGACAAACAATAACGGATAAGGAGATTGGTGACGCCCCTTAGCCTGCTTTAGCCTGTTCATTCCGTCCAATACTTGCTTGAACTTTGCGCCGACATAAATTTTTTCATAGTCAGAACGAGTGCTTCCGGAGAAGCTGACAGTAATTGCAAAGATATGCCGACTGACTAAGAAGTCACAGAATTTTTCATCCAGTCTCGTCCCGTTGGATACAAAATCAATTAACACCTCATAGTCGGACAGGTAATCAAGATACGAACAGAATTGAGGGTGCAGGGTGGGTTCGCCATAGCCCATGGGGTGAACGGCTAGAGCATAAGGAAGCAAGCTTTGGATGGGGGCCTTGAAGAAACTCAAATCCGCAAAGCAGTGCTCCTCATTTCCATGCCGAGCATCGCTATTTTCCGCCGAGTGATGAACGCACATGACACATTTCAAATTGCATGTGCGACTCGTATCCAGAAATATTTCTTGCGGCCATTTAGGCTCTTCACCGCCGTTGGTGAAGGCGATAAACGAGCTCAAAGTTTGTTGCTTCTGCATCTGGAAGCGGGGTTTGAGAGGCATCACCTTTAAGCCAAGCGCAAATTAAAGATCCTGTTTCTTGTTGTTTTTGCTAAAGGGCTTCTTTAAATAAATATTCTGTCGATCACCGGCTTGATTGGAAAAAGAAATCATGGCTTCATATTTTTCCAATTCTCCATCAAGAATTAATTTGCCTTTCCAAACGGAGCGTTTTCCTTCAACAGCAACGAGATGGATATCAGCCCAATCTGTTTCCGGAGATTTTCGCACCCGAAAACCCATCATGGATACATCGCTTTCAACATATCCTGCCGGTGCAATACCCGCAGAGAGTATAATGTCCATTTCATTACCCGTTTGCTTCCAAAGAAAGTGTTTTAAACTTGGTAGAAGCGTGGCACCCGCCTCATTTCTGACGGTGAATTGGGTTTCTGCAAGCGCCTTGTCCGGAGCATCGGACAACCATCTATGTAGCACGTACTGTCCGGGTTGTAGGTTCACATCCTGTAACCATTGAATGGCGCCTTCGCTGATCACCTTTTTGTCAGCGGCTGTTGCAATTTTGTAGTTTACGGCACGTGAAGCAGTTTCTCCTCCCCCGTAGGTCACATACAAATTCTCAAACGATATCTTTTGTCCATGAGTGACAGTCGCCCGTCCCGCCGGTATGGGTGTTGTATTGCCCACCTCAATCACACTGGGCATTTCAATCAAAGCATTTCCATCGTTACCGACAAGGGCCGGAAGCCCATTGGTCAAAGAAGCCATATTTAAAACAAACCAATCCGGAGCAACACATGGATTTTGCAAACCCTGGGGTGGCCGCACGACCATCCATGAATCCCACGTATAGAGGCCTTGGAACTTTGTCTTTCCAACACTCATCACATTTGCCTGAGACGGGATTACTGTATCGTTCCACAAGATAGTATAAGGCCTCCATGTAACGCTGTGGCAATAATAAGCAGGCTTTACGATTGTGGGGATTTGTGGATTGATCGTGAAGGTTGCATAGCCGGATGAAGGAAGTTCAACTTTTTCGCTCTGTCCAATGTTGGAAATCCTTTCTGAAAGAAACATGGCATTTATGCCATCCATCCAGAAGGAAGAAATACTGCTTTCCCACAAATTATCAATCTCATTTGTATACAATTTAAATTCACCATCCGTATTGGTGTGTAAAAGGTGATACCCCACATTACGAAGCAAGCTAGGGAACTTTGGTTTCATATCCACCCTGATTGGCGTGTTTCGAGCAAGTTTTCCATCGGGCTGCTTTAAGGTAAGTACTTTCAGATTAGGCACATCGTCGAGGTCCAGATCGCGAACAAAGCTTTTTTCTATGTTTACTCCGGATCCACCGAAAAAGTTTAGCCTAGATAAGTCGCCTGAAAAACCAGCGTAGAAATCGTAATAGATTCCTGGTTTCAAATATACATTCCATTCATAAGATCTCGATGTTTTGAGGGTGTTGTTTACCGGCACCAGAGCGTGATGAGAGTCGGGGGGATACTTTGGATATAATCCGCCTCCGCCAAATGGCTGGTCAAAGCTTAGAGAGCCGGGAACAATGAGCTTGTAATGAGCACGTAAAAATCCGGCAACCGGAACGTTCAGGGTTACGCCAGACGTTTTTTCACGGATTTTTAGCAGTACTCCACGTGAGTAAGGAAAAATGGGATTCCAGATCAAATTCGAAACAGTTTGTCTGACGGTGAGATTTACGAAAGGTTTTTCGGATCCCGATCCCGTTACTACCAGTTCCTTTGGTTCGAACGTTACTGAAGCATCCTTGCCAAGGTCGTGTTCAACGACAATTTCATATTGACGTGGCGATTTCCCATAGTACTGAAAAGGAATTTTGAAAGATCGATCCACGATCGAACTGGCAAGTGGAATGACTCCTAAATCGGGAGTAGACGAAGGGTCAGTGCCCTTCTCGGCAGAGCGATCTCGAACCAAGGCAAATCCGTCATCGAGCGCAAGCGCAGGTTGTATCAACCCAGCGCCACCATGAAAGAAATTGTCTAACAGGGTATTTCCACAGTCCTGCTTCCAGCAGGGGATGGGTGATGCAGTTGTGGAAATAAGCCCCTTAATAATATCTGATGTATTTGAATTGACTGTCCCAAGTTTCTGAACAATGAGAGCCACGATACCTGCAGCAAGCGGTGATGCCATGGATGTTCCGGACATCTGTGCATATTTGCCTTGGGGCATAGTCGACCAGATATTCACTCCCGGTGCTGCAATATCCGGTTTTGCTGTGAATGATTCCGATGGCCCGCCGCTACTAAAAGAAGCGACCGTGCTCGTTCCATCGGTGGCTGCCACAGCGACGGATTGAATGGCAGCAGCCGGTGCTATGACCCATGCACTCGACCCTCCCCATCTAGAGGCGCCGTAATTTCCTGCGGCTGCGACAACGACGGAAAAATTAGCGGCTCTATCCAAAGCCAGGCATATGGGATGATCGATTCCTCCCTGACCCCCTAGCGAAAAGTTCATAACCTGTGGTGCGTCTTCGAAATTTCCATCCTGGTTGGGATCTAAAGAGTATTCGATTGCCCTTATAATAGCATCGAAGCTCCCTGCACCTTGATAATTAAGCACCTTGTATGCAAGCAGACGTGCTTTTGGCGCAGCTCCTTTTTTAATCCCCTCTCCTGCAGCAATGCCCGCAACATGGGTTCCGTGACCAATCGAGGCATCATCCATGGGATCTTTATCGTTATTCACAAAATCGTAACCACCCATTACCTTGCAATTTGGCCCTAAACATCCGCCAAGATCGGGATGCGTGTAATCAATTCCCGTATCAAAAATGGCAATTTTTATATTCGTTCCATCCAGATGGTATTTTTGCCAAACTTCAGGAATATTGAGGGGAGGAAGAAACTCTTCTCGGGGTACAGAATCCGCCTTTCGTTCCATTCCTTTCTTTGCAGGCTCAGGAATCGAAAATTCCTCAACGGGATAAATCTTTTCAACGCTTCTTAACCCTCTCAAAAATTTATCATCGGAAACAGTCACAGAAAATCCGTTGAAAACGGTGAAAT
Organism: Deltaproteobacteria bacterium; assembly: GCA_016207775.1. Lineage (GTDB taxonomy): Bacteria > Bdellovibrionota > FAC87 > UBA2466 > UBA2466 > JACQOU01. The sequence goes on along the minus strand of JACQOU010000233.1, from coordinate 75 downwards.
ATTCATAATGTATTTTAAATTTTGAAGAGTCTTTGACCAATCGAGCGGCCGAGGCCGGGTGCGTCAGGTCGGCGT
>JACQOU010000254.1 GCA_016207775.1 Deltaproteobacteria bacterium | reverse complement strand
TCACTGGCCCATTGAAAGAGCTGCTGGAAAAGGACTCAAAGAAAGCAATTCGATGTGTGTATGCCATTGGGCCTCTCATCATGATGAAATTTTGCTCTCAAACGACCCGTCCCTTTGAAGTTCGAACAATCGTAAGCCTTAACAATACAATGGTGGATGGAACCGGTATGTGCGGTGGCTGCCGCGTGAAAGTGGATGGCAAAACGTTGTTTACTTGTGCTGATGGACCGGAATTTGATGGCCACCAGGTGGACTGGGAGACAGCCGCCTTCAGAGGAAAAATTTATCTCGAGCAGGAAAAATGTTCACTGGATAAATATCTTCGGGAGGAATCCAAATGAGCACACCCCCTGGCGCGCCCCATAAGCCGTTAATGCAAAAAACAAAAACGCCCATGAGGGAACAAGACCCCAAGGTTCGGGCTAAGAATTTTACTGAAGTCCCTTTTGGATATTCCGTTGAAGAAGCCATCAATGAAGCCAAACGGTGTCTTCAATGCAAAAAGGAAAAATTTTGTGTCGCAGGATGCCCTGTCAATGTCGATGTCGGTGGCTTTATCAAGTTTGTCCGCGAAGGGGATTTTGCAGCAGCAGCCCGGAAAATAAAAGAGACAAACGCATTACCCGCAATCTGTGGCCGGGTTTGCCCGCAAGAGGATCAATGCGAAAAAGTGTGCATCCTTGCAAAAAAACAAGAGCCTGTGGCTATTGGGCGGCTTGAGCGGTTTGTCGCTGATTATGAAAGAGAAAATAGTTGTGTTCAAATGCCCGACAAAAGACCGGCCAATGGAAAAAGAATTGCCATTGTGGGAAGCGGTCCTTCCGGACTGACCGTCGCCGGCGACCTGGTTCTGCTGGGTTACGATGTGACCATATTTGAGGCTTTTCACAAGCCCGGCGGGGTGCTCATGTACGGCATACCCGAGTTCCGCCTTCCAAAAGATATTGTTGCAAAGGAAGTAGATTATCTTAGAAAGTTAGGGGCCAAGATTGAATGCAATCAGGTGATCGGAAAGTCTGTAACCGTCGATGAATTAATGAACGGAAAAAAATACGACGGCGTATTTATTGGTGTTGGAGCGGGCTTACCCGTTTTCCTGGGTGTGCCGGGGGAGGATCTCGGGGGCATCTATTCGGCCAACGAATATCTTACTCGCAGTAACCTGATGAAGGCATATCGATTCCCTGAATTTGATACGCCCGTTGTTATCGGTAAAAACGTAACAGTCGTCGGAGGTGGGAACGTTGCGATGGATGCTGCAAGGACGGCTCTTCGGCTGGGTTCTGAGCATGTGAATATCATTTATCGTCGGTCGCACAACGAACTTCCGGCCAGGAAGGAAGAAATCCATCACGCCGAAGAAGAGGGTATTGAATTTAAAATGCTGCACAATCCGGTTGGGTTTGAGGGAGATGCGCGCGGCATGGTCAAGAGCATGAAGGTAATACGCATGGAGCTTGGCGCACCCGATGCTTCCGGACGTGCTCGCCCTGTTCCCATTCCAGGCTCGGAGTACAGCCTGGACACCGATCTGTGCATCATCTCCACAGGCTCTGGAGCAAATCCTGTCCTCACAAAAGCAACCATTGGGCTGGAACTCAACAAGCGGGGTTATATTGTTTCCGATGAAAAAGGTCGCACTTCCAAATGCGGCGTCTGGGCGGGTGGCGATATTGTAACAGGTTCAGCAACCGTGATCGCTGCCATGGGCGCCGGCCGAATATCGGCGAGAGATATGCATGAATATTTGTCCTCGCCACAGCCTTTGCCTTGGCGTTCGGAAACGAAAACTTAAGTGATAGCCTTACCTATTTTATCCATCGCCTGCTCAATCTGTGCCTCAGGAACTGTTAACGACAACCTGAAAAAGTGCTCGCCAGCTTGGCCAAATCCGATACCAGGGGTCACCACAACACCCTGCTTTTCAATGAGCGTTTTTGCAAATTCCATGGACGATTTCTGTCCCGGCACTTTTACCCAAACATAAAAAGTTGCTTGCGGCATGAAGTATTCCAAATGCAGCTGGGTCAGTCGGTCCAAAGCCAGCTTACGCCTTTTTGCATAGGTTTCTCTGATCGGGCCACAGAGCTCTTCAAACTGTGAAAAGGCGAACACGGAAGCCTCTTGGACGGCCAGCAGGGGACCCGAATCAATATTGGTTTTTAGTCGCAATAACCCAGCAATCAACTGAGGGTTACCCACAGCAAAGCCAATACGCCAACCTGTCATGCTGAAGGTTTTGGATAGTGAATGGAACTCAATAGCGACATCCTTTGCGCCTTCTATCTCCAAAATGCTGGCAGGGCGGCTGGCTGGGTCAAAATAGATTTCACTGTACGCACTGTCGTGAACCAATATGACCCCATATTTTTTTGCAAGAAAAACCATTTCCTTGAGCCTGCCTTTGGGGCAAACAGCAGTGGTTGGATTGCTCGGAAAATTGAGAAGCAGGTATTTGGGCTTATTCTGAACAAACAAATCCTCAAGTTCATTAAGCTCGGGAATAAACTGGTTTTCCGCGCGTAACGTAACCGGTTTGGGAACGCCTCCCGCCAAAAGAATCGAGCTCAAAAAGATGGGATATCCAGGGTCAGGATAAAGACAGCAGTCACCGGGATTGCAAAAGGCAAAGGGAAAGTGAGCAACCCCTTCCTTTGAACCTATAAGCGCAACGACTTCAGTTTTTGGATTCAACTCGACGTGAAATCGTTTGATAAAATAGGACGCAACCGCATGACGAAAAGCCTGAGTCCCTTCGTAGGGTGAATACCCATGGTTTTCAGTTCGAGTGGTTGCCTCCCTAATTCTATCAATGATGGGTTGCGGGGTGGGCAGATCAGGATCACCGATCGCAAGACTTAAAAGGCGCACACCTCTTTTTTCAGCTTGTACTGTTAATTTGTTGACCTCGCTAAATACATACGGTGGAAGCTGTGTGAGACGGTGGGCGGGCTCGATCAACATGGAGAACTCCTACTATCCATTTCATCTATTGAATAAATGCGGGGCTCCTGTTTTTGGGCTAGAAAATGAGCTGCCATCAGAGCACCCTTTGCAAAAACTCGTCTATCAAACACTTCATGCCTGATTTCAAACTCTTCATCGTCCGCAATGAATTTGATGCGGTGGGTACCTTTTTTTTGTCCGGCTCGCACAACGCTCACCTGAATATCGGTAAACCCCTTTTCTTTCAGAATACCAAGCAAAGTATTTGCCGTTCCACTCGGGGAATCTTTTTTTTGTCGGTGGTGTTCTTCATTAAGACAAACTTCCCATTGTGCTGCAGGCACGCTTAATTGGCGCAGCAGATGCCTTACCTGAGCCATGCCGGGGCTCATGTTGGAGGCCAAAAGAACAGGATACTTTCTCGCATAGTCCCTAATCCGTACAAACTGCGACTGGGAAAAGCCTGTGGTGCCAATCACAATGGGAGCCTCGATTTTTTCCAAAAAACTTATCGTCGATTCGGGCGCACTAAAATCAATCCAGACATGTACCGATTCCGTGGCTGTCTCGCATTGCGTTCGAGCTTCAACACCTTCGATGCCCTTGATTTTTGATGAATGGACCACAACATCAGCAAGCTCAAGGGTATCGGTTCCGACCGTAAAGCTTTCTCTTAGTAAGAAAGCAACCTCTGAACCCATTTTTCCAGCTGCGCCTAAGACGCCCACTTTATATATCATGCAAGCTCCAAAGCATGCAGGGCATCGCTCACTTTTCGTTCAGTCTCAGCAGTGATAGGTACCAAGGGAAGACGCAGTCGATTTTCCATTCGCCCAAGCACATGAAGCGCATATTTTAACGGAGCTGGACTTGTCTCAGAAAAAAGCGCTCGAGTAAGAGGCAGCAATTTCTTTTGCCACGCGTAGGCCTCCTGCCACTGACCGGCTCGAGCTTGTTGATAGAGCGATACAAAAAGTTGTGGGGCAACATTTGCAGACGCTGAGATAATCCCGAGCCCTCCCGACAACAACGTGTACACAAACGCATCATCATCCCCTGCGAGCAACGCCTTAGTCTTAAGATCCGCAACGGCGCTAAGAGCAAGCCATTGGCTATAAAGTCCCGAGGCATCCTTCACACCCACAATATTTGAATGCTGAAAACACTGACCAATCAACTCGGCGGACATCGAGACCGCTGTGCGGGATGGATTATTGTAAAGGACCAGTGGGATTTTAGAATGCTCGGCAAGATACTGGTAATGAGCAGAAACTCCTCGAGGGGTAGGCTTATTGTAATAGGGAGTTACCAACAGACCCGCATCACATCCAAGCACGTTGGCTTCATCGAGCATTTCCAAAGCAGCAGCCGTGTCGTTGCCTCCACACCCGGGAATCACCAAGAGGTGATGTTGAGACGCTACTCTTTTTGTGGCTTTTACGATATCCATCCATTCCGTTTTTCGCAGTGTGGGCGCTTCACCCGTTGTTGCACAAGGGGCAAAACCATGGACCTTGGCTGCTGCCAATTGGCGCAAGTGGGCCTCGTAAGCCGACAAATCAACTTCCCCAGAGGGCAAAAACGGCGTCACGGTTGCAACAATAACTCCTTCAATTTTCATGGAGGACTCTTTCTCCCGCATCCAGGGCAGGAATTTTGGTCAAGTTAATGTCAGCGACGTACTCAGCAGGACCCGTTAAGAGTAGCCTCTTTGCATCCGTTAAATCGACGATTAACTTGCCGCCAGGAACTTGAACCTCAACAGGAAAATGCTGCAAATAATCTTGAACAAATAAAATCGCAGCTGCGACCACACCCGTACCGCAAGCATACGTTTCGTTTTCAACCCCTCTTTCAAACGTAGTGGAAAGAATTTCTCTGTCGGTGCCCTTCTGATAAAAAGTAACATTTGTGCCCTCCGGCAGGAACACTGGGTGACGAACGAAAAAACGGCCCACTTTGCTAACGGGGAATGACTGCAGGTCCGTCACTTCAATAACCGCGTGGGGAACACCGGTGTTTAGGCAGCGCAGACGAAAAACTTCCCCATCAAATTCCATCACTTTTTCGCAGTAGTCTACTTGAGTGACGGGCGTTGAAAGCATCGTCACTTCTATGAGATCTTTCCCTCTTTTTCTGCCGTTAACGACCCCAGCTCCTGTCACCAGAGTCAAAAGGTCTGCACTCTTAAAATGCTCGTCGAAAAGCAAACGAAAGGCGCATCGAGCCGCATTCCCACACATGGCAGCAACTGATCCGTCACTATTGAAAAAACTCCACTCGGCGTGAGTTTCAGTCCCCGGCCCCAACACAACCAGCCCATCCGCTCCAATTCCAAAATGCCTATCGCAGAGAGCAGCCACCTGTTCCTGATTAAGATGAGGAGCAGGATTTTTGAACGCATCGAAGATAAGAAAGTCATTCCCGCAGCCATGCATTTTTATGAACGGAAGGTTGCTCATTGCTTCCTTCGGCCTTTCCGTTTCGAGCTGGGTTTCGGAGCCTTCGTATCAATAGGTTTTTCAGGCTCAATAGGCTCTTTCACTTCAGGCTCTCTTACTTCGGGCTTCCTTACTTCGGGCTTCACCGAAGGACTGGGAACGGGGTATTCCACCGCCTTATTCGCTTGAACATACGGAATAGGATCCCCTTTCACGCCACAGCCGCATAGAATGAGAAATGCAAGACCTAGTACAATCCGAAACATATTATGAGGGAAGCTACCATTGGTGCAAAATCCAATCAAGCGAGCGACCGGATGACATGAATAACCTTATCCACACCACCCATTAGTTCGGGTTCTTCGATAATAAGCGGAGGAGCGATTCGAATAACATTTTCATGGGTTTCCTTACATAGAACCCCCTCATCCGCGAGCTTCTCACAGTATCGACGTGCACCCCGTGCTTCAGCCTTCAGTTCAATGCCAATCAGCAAACCCCTGCCACGTACCTCTTTCACGTGAGGCAAATTCTCGCCGGCAAGCTTTTCTCGTACAAGCTCTCCAAGCTTTGCTGCCCTATCCGCCAGGCCTTCTTTGCGAAGCAACCAAAGAGCTGTCCTTCCGACTGCGCAGGATAGGGGCATACCTCCGAAAGTCGATCCATGAGTACCCGGAGTCATTACCTCCATCACGTCGCTACGGGCTGCCACCGCAGAAAGTGGCAATAGTCCCCCTCCCAACGATTTTCCCATAATTAAGACATCGGGCTTTATCTCTTCATATTGGTAACAAAATTCTTTTCCCGTTCTGCCTAAACCGGTTTGAATTTCATCCAACATAAGAAGGCAATTTTGTTTTTGGCAGATGTTCTGCACTTCCTGAAGAAATCCCTTGTGAGGAATCTGCACACCTGCCTCAGCTTGAATCGGCTCAAGAAGAATTGCGACAGTCGAGTGGTCAACTGCTGATTGCAATGCTTTGACATTATCGAAGGGAACAATTTCAAATCCAGGAGTAAAGGGCCCGAAATTTTTTCGATAAAGCGGCTCGCTTGAAGCTGAAATAACACCGATCGTCCGACCATGAAAATTTTTATCCATTACAATAATTTTTGCACTATCAGCCTGAACTTTTTTTCTCTCATAACCCCACTTTCTCGCAATTTTTATCGCCGTTTCTACCGCTTCAGCGCCCGAGTTCATCGGCAGGATTGCATCCATTTGACAAAAACGCGCAAGGTCCGCAGAAAACAAGCAAAGCTGCTCGCTGTGAAATGCCCTTGAACAAACGGCAAGGGCTTGAGCTTGTTCAACCAATGTTGAGACGAGTGCCGGGTGGCTGTGACCAAAATTGAGTGCAGAATAGGAGGAAAGAAAATCAAGATACTTCCGACCCGCAACATCCCAAACATGTATCCCCTTACCTCTTTCCAAGACAACCGGAAGCGGGTGGTAGTTGTGAGCACCAAATTTTTCAGCCATTCCAATGAGCTGTTGCGAACGGTCCACGGATACTCCCCCTCTTAAAATGTTTCTTTGCTTTTACCGTGAATAGACAAGAAGCTCAAGGCAACCTACGGGAGCCGGGATCCAATTGACATACCTTAACGCGCCGACTAATTGAGAAATTAATCTAGGACCGTGAATGCTTAGGGATAACGAGAAATGAGGTTCATATGCGTACATTTGTAGTTGTTTTATGTGCTTTGGGTGTGACGGCTTTTGGAGCTACCTATAACTTTCCCATTCTCCAGAAAACCCTCGGTGGTATGGATAAGAAAGACGGTGTGGTCATTTCAAAGAGCTGTCAGATTTTCGATGATCAGCCGGAGCTAAAACTCGAAGAAGTCCTAAAGCTAATCAGTGAGGCGGACAAGGCTCCCTTATCGAAATTTGTACATGTGGTACGGGAGATACCTTCAGTTGAAGTTTGGGCAAATAGTCCAACCAGGGGACCCGGTGGACCCGCGGTAACTGTGCTTTATCCCAGGAAAGTTCTTCTCCTTGAAGATTCTTCATCGGGGCGTCAACGTGCGGGTGCCGCAGCAGAAACCCTAATGAAACTTGTGGATAAACTCTGCAAGAACCTTTAGCAGTAATTCGCTCGTAACGGTGAAAGAAGTCATAAGATTTTAATTACTTGTGCCTCCAATCTCTTCTGGGTAGTTCCAATTCCTGACGCTTCGTGCTAGTGGTTGAGCGGTGGGAAAGAGGAAAACTCGGTTAGGGATAATTCTCATCTTATTAGGCTTTGCTTTTTTCGCGCAGGCGAAAACGAGCTGGAACTTCACTCCGTCCGATTATTCCGATCTTATGAAACAAAACAAGAAGCTGACTTTTCATGAGGATAGCTACTGGTTTCCCGAAGTTTATGCAAGGACTCTTCTTGAGGTGTTGCATTGGAGCTTGACGACAAAGCCAGAGGTCACATGGGGAATCAATGTGAACGATTTTTACCATGGTCATGTGTTATGCAAGAAACCGCTCGATTCGGATATTGAAAAGAATGAACGCAATATCTTTAGTAGACTTTATGAGAGGTCAAGAAAGACTTTGTATGATGCCGTGGACGGAAAGTCAGAGGAGGAATATCAGACGCATTTCGCGCATTATCTTTCAATCATGAATGAAATCGAAATGCGTGCGGGAGATTTTCTAACTAAGCTACACAGCACGGGCAAGTGCATCGATGAGCGATTGCTTTTTCATTCTTTCGAGCGTGTGGGACCGGCTGGAATGAAACCGGGAGACAGCCTGCGCAACTTCATGGCGTTTCCGAATGCGACCACGCCAATCCCTTACACGCCCCCCGACATCGAAAACGCCGACAGTTACCAGCAAGAGTATGTGAATGTTGTTCAGTTTTTCTTTCTTGTCGACGAAACCGGGCAGCTACATGTGACGGTAGGTTTTCCACAGGACTTGTCAAAAATTGTCGGTTTTCCTGTCCGCTACTAGCCCTAACCACCATGAATGGATAAGGCCAGGTGTCGTGGCTGCTGCCCTGTCCCTTGGCAAGGGCCAGTAACCAAAGAAAATGATAACCATGAAAAATTTAATTATCGGTTTTGTCCTCGGAGCTTTTTTATTAATTTCCAGTGCAGCCCTCTCAACGAATGCTTTGTTTGTGGTAATGGGCGGATTTAATTCCTGTGGTGCAGGCCATACACCTGCCATTGGAATGGCGATGTATGAACCCTTCGCTGACATGTTCAAAAATTTGCAAACCGAGTTTCCTGCTCACCGTTTTCATTACATCGCCAGCTGCTTTAAGAGGGAGGCTCCTCCCGATGGAAATGTTCACTATATTACGTCCGAACAACCTTCTGATAACCAAACAGGGAATGCAGAAGAATTCCAGGGATACATCGAGAATTTTGCTCACTCCACGGCCAGTCTCCGTATT
>JACQOU010000240.1 GCA_016207775.1 Deltaproteobacteria bacterium | reverse complement strand
TATTGCATTTGAAAAACATAGCGTTCGAATCTTCATGGACTTTGGATACGCAAGCGGTGATGCCAATCTGAACTCTGACCATCTCAATGGTTTTGTTCTGCTCCACCGAAACAAAAGAGTGGGTCTTATTTTAGGGCGTGAATTGCTTGGAAACTACGCAGGTGACCATGTTGGCCAGGGAAGCATGGTCGCGTACGGCAATCCGGATTCGTTCTCGGGTGTAATCTATCTGCGGCCCGGATTAAGGCTTGAATGGTCCCCATCATGGGCTTCAGGAATTGAGCTAGTACTCGCTCAAAAAGCCTCTGCTCAAGACGGAGAACCAAAGAATCTCGGATTTGAGATCGACTTGGGCACAGAACATGCCATGTACCGAAACTTTACTGTCGGTGGTGACCTTGGAATGCTCTTTCCAGGATCGGGTCTGGGGGTTTCAGATCCCCACATGCCCATTGCACTTCGGTTAACGGCAGCACTTAAGTTTTAACCATGGTATATGGAGTGTTGTTTGCGCTAGTCTTTGGAAACGCATTACTGTTTGCAGCTCCTCAACTTCCAAACGACCAACTGACCGTCGCCGCTGAGTATTACTATTCAAAATATGACTACAGGCAATCGCTTGGATTGTGGAACGACATCCTTAAACAATCTCCAGCCAATCTTCAGGCCCTTTTTCGCCTGGCAGAGCTACGCCTCTTGTTTACAGGACGCGATGCGAGCAAAGAGACCATCCTTGGCTACCTGCGAACATACGGTCAGAAAATCTCTCCCGATACACGTAAAGCAATCAGGCAAAAGCTGGTTTCCCTTCAATCCATTTTTCTGACCGAAACGGGTCAGAGCCTTTTTCTCGCTGGGACTTCAAAAGCAAAGCAAAACGATTGCCCGTCTGCTACAGCTCTTTTGAATCAGGCCATACAACACGAGGGTAACCATCCCGATCTTCTCTGGGAAAGAGCCAAATGCGAAAAACTCATGTCTCAATATGACAAGTTCTACGAAACTTTGAAGCTGGCTTTTGAGTCTAATCCGCTGGATTCTCACATTCTTGACAGCTTGAGCGAGGCGGCCGTTTTTTTCCGTGATTACCCGTTGGTCATTTCTTTATTGAAAGACAGCCCCCCGGAAAACGAAACGCCAATCCAAAAAACAGCTCTTGCAATTGCACTGCAAGAAAAAGGCGAATACACCACTGCAATAGAAAAATGGCAGCATTTGCTCGAACAGCAGAAAAATAACGGTGTTCATCCCATCGTGTTTTTTAAGATGGGACAAGCACTCGTCCAGCAGCGGAACAACTCATTGGAAGCTGTAACCTTCCTTGAACGCTTTTTGTCTTCCGCAAAGCAGAAAGAAAATTGTCTTGTCGGCGGCTGGGATCCCTTCCATACAGAGGAATATCTTCCAGCAGCAGAAAAAATGCTCGCAGCTTTGCAATAGGTGACTAGGGTCCAAAAAATCCCAAAGAATCATACCCGGTGACACCCGGTGTCCGCAGTGTCTAGATCTTGTCATCATTACGCAACTCAAACGTTAAGTAAGCATTGAAGATGAGTTGACTTTTGTAGCCTGTCCACTTGGTAGCATTCTTGCAAGATACAATAGTTTGGTGTCGCTCGTGTGTGGGGGAGCAGCGAGTCTAGTATTGGGAGTCGCTGTTGTTGTGGTCTCGGAATACAAAAAGTCTGTTGTTTAGAAACTGGTTTAGAGAAAGAGTTTCGCGCGAGCGTTATTTTCAATGGCTCTATATCGCCGTTCTGTGTTTTCTCGCACTATTGCTCGCTCGTTGTTCCAACAAAGAAGAGTTTACCGCTCCGTCAAAAACACAGTTTTTCACGCAAGATTACCGACCGGAGAAATTGGATATCCTCTGGGTTATTGATGATCGATCGCCGATGTTTCGCGTCCGCGATCATCTGATTGCACAGGCCACACAATTTTTCAAACGGCTCGACTCAATACCCGCCTACTATCGGATGGCGTTCATCACTGCAGATATGCAATTTTCAAAAGGAGCGCTTAAGCCAGCGGGTAATCCAGTGATCCTGACTAAGGACTTGGGTAGTTTGGACGAGCGAGCAGCTCAATTCAGTGCCGTAATTTCCCAAGTCATTATTAATATGAGCACAGGAGCTAGCGACCAGGGCCTTGCCGCAGCGGAAGCCGCGCTGAAGTCCAGCTTCGTGCCTCAAGAAGACATCCCGCTCGTCATCACTTTTGTTTCGGACTCAGACGACAGTTCACCGCAAGCACTTCAATATTATGAGTCAGTCTTTTTAGAAATAAAGAAAGGCCACAAAGAGCTCGTTAAGATTTATTCAGTCAACTACGCAGAGACTGGGACCCGGTGCGCCACAGAAGCCAATGCAGACATCGATAAAGGCACTTTCCAAGATCGATATTTTCAGTTGGCACAAAACTTAGGCGGAGTAACAGCGGACTTGTGTGAACCCTTTGCAAACAAAATCGACTTAAATGGCCTATCTTTCGGCTCTCCCAAAATGAGATTTAAGCTCGATCAAAAACCAAATAAGAATTCAATTATCGTCAAGGTTTCCATCGGAGACAAAGCTTTTGAGACTAAGTGGAAATTTGACGAACAAACAAACGAAATTGTTTTTGAAATAGCGCCGCCAGAAGGTTCCACTATTGAAGTGAACTATCAACTCTAGATCTTGCGAAAACGTTATCACGGTTGGAAATTTGTTTGTACCCGTCAATCGTCGAGGCTGAACGGTGCAGGTGTTTGCGCACAAACTGGCCGCAGTTGCTTCCGATGGCATTCTCGCACTGCTCGCCGATACTGAACAAAACTTGATAGCCCAGCTGCTTCAGCTCCTTG
>JACQOU010000237.1 GCA_016207775.1 Deltaproteobacteria bacterium | reverse complement strand
TCCGCTGCCAGCAGTGCCATACGATGAACACGATTGCGAAAAATTCCAACCGCTGTTACGTAAATCTGCAAATGCTAGCTGGCAAGCTCCAACGATCCCCAATAATGCCAACTGTCTTTTCATCTGCCTTTACCTTCTCAAGGTAAATGGTTCTTCTGTAAAACGGGGCGCTCAAATCCTACTGAAGCGATAAATTCATTCCGGTCGGGCTTGACTCGCGTGAATTTCAGAATGGATGATGTGAACTTTTATTGTGGCCAACATACATACCTCATGCACCTACATTCCGCTCTAGAGAATACTCTATATGTCGTATTCTCAGCCCATAGGCTCATTTTACGACCAATCACTGTTGCAAGTGTGATTGTGAAAAAAAAATCATAATGTTCATAATGCATTCATTTCTTGACATGAGATTGTGAAGTCACAACCTATCGCCAGTTCCGGGGGCTTCGTTTTTGAAGATATCGTCGGAAGCCATTTGTTGAACCTGATGTTTGGGCGTAGGCGCTATCAGTTGCACTACTACCGCGAGCGGGATAAGGAAATTGACTTTGTCGTGACGGAGAACCATGAACCAAGGCTTGCATTGGAAGTGAAAAGCGGCAGGGTCAAAGATATCGGTTCAGAAACTTTTCTTTCTGAGGCTGGCATTCACTGTCCCCTTGCACTTGTGAGCCGGGAGAATATTTCCAGATTTCTCGTCCAAACCGACATTGAAGACATTCTGCGGCTGGGTTGGCGATAGTCTATCTATTGCTCCACTAAACCGCTGAGGGTGAGGCAGGTTGGCAAGCTCCAACGGTCCCCAATAATGCCAACTGTCTTTTCATCAGCTCCTGTGACTTGTCGTCAAATATGCATAAATTAGATAAATATTGACACATTAAAGCATATAAATTAACATGTTTTGTATGCGTACTACGCTGGATCTTCCAGAGGAACTGCTTTCTGAGGCTCGGCGCCTACTAGGTTTCAAGTCAAAAACCGACACAGTTGTTCTTTCGCTTCAAGAGCTTATCCGAAGAAAAAGGATTGAGGAAATAAAGAGCATGGCCGGCAAGATAGAATTGGAAATTGATTTGGATAGCTCTCGGCGAAGACCCCACAATAAATCATGATCTGTGTCGATACTTCCGTTTGGGTTGATTTTTTCAGGGGAACCCACTCGTCCCTTGTTTCGGAACTAAATGAACTATTAGAGGATGATAGCGTGTGCTTGGCTGTTCCCGTGTGGATTGAAATCTTGTCAGGGGCTTCAAAAAAAGACAAAGAACGACTCGGAAAAGCCCTTTCCGCATTGCCACGGCTCTATCCACAAAGATCGACATGGAAACTTGTCGAGCAGTGGATAAAAAAAGCATCTCCCAAAGGCGAGACTTTTGGAATGGGGGACTTGTTAATTGCAGCCATTGCATCTGAGAACAATGCAAAAATCTGGTCTTTGGATGCAGACTTTTCTCGAATGGCTCAATTAAAATTCATTCAGTTGTACTGACACTCCATCCTGCCTTTGTTCGAAGAATCTTCATGGAATAAAATCCACGAATAGGAAAAAAGTGAATTACGGGCAGAGTGACATGTCTGAAGATGACATTGTGTATTCACAATTGGGCGACGTGTCATAGATGCCTCGACAGATGGCAAGCCAACCACTCAAACGAGTTGAAAATACTCATAAGAACTATTAGTAAAGAGGTGAACTTGAGTTTCACAAAAAGGAGAGCCAAATGTCTACTTCTGTCGATACGTTTATGACACAACTCACCAAGAAACATCCTGGTGAGCCTGAGTTCCACCAGGCAGTCAGGGAAGTGATAGAGTCTGTGATGCCTGTGGTTGAGCGCAATCCAGTTTATCGGCAAGCCAAAATACTGGAAAGAGTCGTTGAACCGGAGCGAGTCATCATGTTCAGGGTTCCGTGGGTGGATGATCGGGGAGAAGTGCAAGTGAATATAGGCTATCGGATCGAAATGAGCAGCGCCATTGGGCCATACAAAGGGGGGCTGCGCTTTCATTCCAGTGTGAATCTGGGCATATTGAAATTCCTAGCTTTCGAGCAAGTGTTTAAAAACAGCCTGACCACACTTCCTATGGGTGGTGGAAAAGGGGGCTCTGACTTTGATCCGAAAGGTAAGTCTGATTTGGAAGTCATGCGTTTTTGCCAATCGTTCATGAGCGAGCTGTTCCGCCACATCGGCGACCAAACGGACGTTCCAGCCGGTGACATTGGGGTCGGCGCACGAGAAATTGGGTTCCTGTTCGGGCAATATAAGAAATTAAGAAACGAGTTCACCGGTGTGCTGACAGGAAAGGCACTCGCGTGGGGCGGTTCCTTGATTCGACCGGAGGCAACGGGTTACGGCACAGTCTATTTTGCTGAAGAGATGCTTCAGCGGGCGGGTGACATGCTAAAAGGAAAAGTAGCGACCGTATCCGGGTCAGGAAACGTCGCTCAATTCACGGTCGAGAAGGTTAACCAGCTGGGTGGAAAGGTCGTTACGCTTTCCGACTCAAATGGCACTATTGTCGATCAGGACGGCATTAACGCTGAGAAACTCGCCTATGTCATGGAACTAAAGAATGTTAAGCGGGGAAGAATCCGCGAGTACTGTACAAAATATCCAAAAGCTCAGTATCTCGAAGGAAAGCGTCCATGGGGTGTGACCTGCGATTTAGCGTTCCCAAGCGCTACTCAAAACGAGATCGATAAGAAAGACGCCGAGACACTGGTTAAGAACGGCTGCAAACTGGTTGCCGAGGGAGCGAACATGGGTTCGACTTCTGAAGCCACCGATGTGTTCATTGATGCGAAAATCCTCTTTGGCCCAGGCAAAGCAGCTAATGCGGGCGGTGTGGCCACTTCGGGACTTGAGATGGCTCAAAACGCCATGCACTTAAGCTGGACCCGCGAGGAAGTAGACAGTCGTCTGCATCAGATCATGAAGTCGATTCATGCCGCGTGTGTTAAGTACGGTGCTGAAGGCAAGTGGGTCAACTATGTGAAAGGCGCAAATGTCGCCGGTTTCATTAAAGTTGCCGACTCAATGATCGATCAGGGCGTCGTATAATTCTTATTGTTGATTTGTGATGTGAGGATTCTCTATTTGAAGCATTGCTGCCAATACTGATAGTATTGGCAGCATGTTTCAAAAGCGTATAGAGGGTGGCTCGGAGCCATGGTTTTTTCGGTTCCGCGAGCTCATGCCCTTTCTTATTCGAAGAATCCTCCTGGTTTCTTCTGCTTACGATGCGTTCATTTTAGAAGAAGACGTTCCTCTAACCGAGCGGCTATTTGCTGAGTATTCGGGCGGCCGATCCGAATATTCTGAGCTGACCATGCTGATGAGCCCCACTATCAGCCGTTCGGATACTCCTGCCCATGCTCTCGATGTCTTAAAAGCTCGTCATTTCGATCTGGTGATAACGGCGCCCCGGTTGGGCGATATGGACGTCAATGCCTTCGGCCGCATGGTGAAAGAAATTTCACCGCGTACGCCGGTTGTCGTGTTGACGTTCGATGAGAATGATTTGCACTTTCTGCCGTCCGGGATTGATTTCAACGTCATCGATGAGGTGTTCCTGTGGAACGGCAATGCGAAAATTATTTTTGCAATGGCCAAGCAGATTGAAGATAGGCGCAATGTCGTACATGACACACAAGTGGGCGACGTAAGAGTGATTTTGCTCGTCGAAAACTCAATCCGGGATTACACAAATATTCTTGCAACGCTTTACAGTGAAATCTTGCTTCAGTCGCAGTCTGTTATTGCGGATGTTTCAAATGCTTTGAAAATAAGGCTCAGAACGCGATCAAGACCCAAGGTCTTGCTTGCAAAGAATTATGAAGAGGCACTCCAAAATATCGAAAGATATGCGGCCAATCTTCAAGGTGTTATCACGGATATCCGTTTTCCAAGAAACGGCAGTGAAAAAGAGCAGGCGGGAATTGAGCTTGTTCAGTGGTGCCGTAAAGTTATTCCGGATATTCCAATTCTTCTCGATTCGAATGATCCAATTGTTCCTGAAGTCGTCCGAGATCTGAAGATTCGATACGTCAATAAAGCGTCTAAAGATCTGTTGGGGCAGGTAAGGGGTTTCTTAAAAAAAGAACTGGGTTTTGGGTCCTTTATCTTTAGATTGCCGGACGAGACCCAGGTGGGAAAGGCAAAATCAATCGCAGAGATGGAAGGGGTATTGAAAAAAATGCCTCTGGAATCGATTGAGTATCACGGACGTAGAAATGATTTCTCGGCTTGGCTGAATGCTCGAAGCATGTTTGCGCTGGCGGCCAAAATTAAGCCGTATCGTAACTTCGACGATATTGAGGTTGTCCGTCGTTACCTGATCGATGTCATTCATGAGGCGAGGGCACAAGAGGAAGAAGGTTGTGTCATCGACATTACACGGAGTCATACGATCATCGAGCCGCGGCTTGTTCGTCTGGGAGCGGGGTCCACAGGTGGAAAAGGGCGGGGTATTGCTTTTGTCTACTCGTTGCTTACCACGAAAGATGCTTTCAAAACTATTGAGGGCATTGAAATACAGATTCCAAAAACACTCGTTATTGGCGCTGATGAATTTGATCATTTTTGTGAAAGCAACTCGATTGCTTCCAGGCTGGCGAGTTGTTCAACGGACAAAGATGTTCTGCAAATCTTTTTGGATTCACATTTTCCCAGGAACTTTGTTCGCGACCTGCGTATGGCATCTGAGAGTTTGAAAGGGCCCATCGGTGTTCGTTCGTCCGGTCTGCTGGAAGATTCCCATTTTCTTCCATTTGCGGGTATTTACTCGACTTATTTGCTGCCGAATAGCGATTCCAATGCAGAAAACCGATTTCGGGAACTTCAAAAAGCAATCAAGGCCGTTTATGCGTCGACTTTTCAAAAAAAAGCACGCGATTACCTGGCCAGTACTCCCTACCGCGTTGAGAACGAAAAAATGGCAATCGTGATCCAAGAGCTGGTGGGTCAGCAGTATCAGGACCGATTCTACCCGCTCATTTCAGGCGTTGCCATTTCACACAATTTTTACCCGGTAGGATCGCAAAAACCGGAAGAGGGGGTTGCCATTCTTGCTTTGGGTCTCGGCAAGACGGTAGTGGAGGGTCGAAAAGCCGTTCGTTTTTCGCCTGGGGCTCCGGGAGTGCAGCTGCCCTTTTCATCAGCAAGAGAACTCTACCGAAATTCTCAAACAACCTTTTTTGCACTTGACCTGTCAAAAAAAAGGACGGACTTCCTTTCAGGAGAAGATTCTACATTAAAGATATGCGAGCTCGAACAAGCCGAGCAGGACGGTACGTTGGGTGAGGTTGGCAGTGTTTATTGCCCAAGTGATGATGTTATTAGAGAGAATTTACAAGTCACAGGGCCTCGGGTGGTGACATTCAATAATATTCTAAAGTGGAAATCCATGCCGCTTGCGACTGCATTGACAGAAATTCTCCAGACGATGCGGCACGCTTTTGGCTGTGATGTGGAAATCGAATTCGCTGTCGAATATCGGCAAGATGGTGAGGGCCGGATTCCTTGCTTATATGTCTTGCAGATTCGCCCTCTATCCGGTCGACATATTTTTCAGCAAAAAGTGGATCCGGCGTCCTACCCGCGCGAACGGCTCCTATGCAGCACGGATTGGTCGCTTGGAAACGGAGTGATTAATGATCTTTATGATTTAGTATACGTCGAACCGGAGTTGTTCAATTCATGGAACAGCATGCGGATTGCTACCGAGGTTGAAAAAATTACGGATGAGTTACGCTCCGAAAAACGTCCCTTTCTTCTCATTGGACCGGGTCGCTGGGGAACCAATGATCCGAATTTGGGAATTCCCGTCCAATGGGGTCAGATTGCTGGGGTAAAGGTAATAGTGGAAACTGGATTGAAAAACCGCACCGTCGAACCGTCGGATGGGACTCATTTCTACCAGAACATACTTTCAATGGGCGTGGGGTATTTATATGTCTCTGGCATGAAAAGGTACAGTGATCTGGCGGCTCTGCTGGATTTTGCCTGGCTTAAACAGCAGTCTGTCCATGCGAAGAGCACCCATGTCTGTCACGTTCGTTTTTCAAACCCACTTGCTTGCTATTTAGAAGGCGCGCGCGGCAACGCCGTCATCCTCAAGCCCGATCCCCTCTGAAATAAGGCCTCCGCCCCGTGAGCTTTGCTCACGGGTCCCCTCCTGAAAAGGAAGGATGACCCTTTTCAGAGAAAATCGTTTATTATTTTTGCAAGTTTTGCGGGATTTTCTATATTTGTGGAATGGCCATGGCCGTTCAAGAGCATGAATTGTCCGTTCGGTAGGTGTTCCGCCAGCTCCTTTGAGTCGGCGAGTGGAAGGATCGAGTCGTCTTCACCGTGCAAAACAAGTACCGGGTGAGAAATGTCTCTTAACCGGTTCGAAATATCAATTTTCTTAAGAGTATCCGGTACTGCGTGCCAATTAATAGGAGCGATATGAAAAGCATCGTCAACAAGTTGTTGGAACAATGGAGACTGGGTATCCACCCCTTTAATTGTCATTGCAATAATGCTGGCGCAAAAGTTTCTGTCCTTACTCATTTGGGTGAACGCGTCGTACATACTCTTATCAAAAGCAATCCCTCTGGATCCCACTGAATCAAGTAACACAATTTTGTCAAATAGCTGGGGTGCCTCAAGCGCTGCATATAAAGCGATTGAACCGCCGGTGGAATGACCAACGACGTGCACCTTTTTGAAACCCAAAGCTTGCACAAGATGAATGTAATCTAATGCCAAACGTTTCGGATGCAGCTCAGAAAGTTTCTGTGGAGCGCTGCTTTTCCCGTTACCCCGCCACTCAGCAAGAATTGCTTTGCCACCTTTCTTGTCTGGCACTAGTTTTTGCCACTCACTGATCAGTGGGTGCCACCAATGGTTTGAAGCAAGATTTCCATGAATAAACAGAACGGCACCGTCCAGTGGGCAATCGCCGAGCTCATAGTGCATCAAGAAATGATCAATCTGGTGATTGGGCATAGTGCTTAAGCATGCCTAGAACGCATGGATTGGAGACTCCATTCAAGGAGGTCAAGTTGGTTACTGGCAAATCTCTAGCTTGCCCTGCGGCCAGTTGAATTTCCATCTCGTTGGAGCGGGCAATGCCATTCCTTGGGTCTGCCGTAAAAACACGGCCCGCGGTGAGGCGAGGATCGTTGTTTAATATTAATCTTACCCATTCGGCAGTGAACTGGGGGGCAGATTCGGGCAGCTTATGGCCGCAATGCCTGAGTCGGATTCTGCTTTGACCCACTTCAGCTGGAAGGCTGTTCCAAAAATTATCCATTGCCTTGGAATCAATATATCGATCATCGATTGCATCCATCAAATGCAAAGTTCCCGGTCTAAGTGTATGGACTATCCGGTTCGCATTCCAGTACCGGACTGGTTTTGCCATCTCAAACGTAGCTTGCAAGCGAAACCATACGGGCAGCTGTTCAAACATGGGCTGCGAACCCCCCATTCGCGGTTGAACAAGGGAGGGCTCAGCGATCGGATAGGCCGTATACACGAACCAGGAAAGAAAAAGGTCGTAGAGTTTGTCATTATCCAGCAGTGGGAAAAATGAGCGGTACTGTTCAACCATCTGGCGAATAGACTGGTCCTGGTTTCGCATGGGTTCAGTCAATGGAGCCTGTAAAATAAGTTTTTCGTAATCATCGGGATAGCGGGCTGCAAAATTCAATGCAACTCCCCCGCCATAAGATAGGCCAACGATAATAGGTTGTTCTATGTTGAGTTTCGTCAAAAGAAGTTTCAAATCCTCTGCCTGAGCCTCCAACGTGATAGGCCCTATCTGGGGCCAAATTCCCCAAGGCCAATACCGAAGCGAATTTTGCAGAGTGTTTCCCATTCCTTGCATATCGTAGCGCAGGATATTGATGGCGTTTCTGCTGTTGCCCAGGTTTTCTATAAAGGAATTCCATTTGGAAACATCGTACGTAAGTCCGTTTAGCGGAACGAGCGTTCTTGGGTTAGATGTGTTTTGCTCATGTTCGACGTACAGAACATGACCATTGGGCAGGCGCACGTATTTCTTAACCGTCGCAGCTCTCAGCGGCAGTCCAAATACTAAGAAACTACACCACAGAATAAACAAATTCGTTGTTCTGTTCATATAGCACACGAGCCGACTACAGAAGTAGAGGCCCCCCCTTTAGCAGACTAACCCACCATCCACACTGAGGATGGTCCCATTGATGTATCCAGCTTCTTGTGAAGCAAGAAAAAGAACCGCCGTCGCGATATCTTGCGTTTCGCCCAACCGACCGACTGGAACCTGGTTTGCCATTTTATCGAGCACTTCTTTTGGCATGGTTTGAACCATCTGGGTTCGAGTAAACCCTGGAGCGATGGCATTGACTGTAAAACCTTTTCTAGCCAATTCGCGACCCCAGGTTTTGGTCATTCCAATGACTCCAGCTTTAGCCGCAACATAGTTTGTCTGGCCGAAATTTCCGTACAACGCAACCACACTGGAGATGTTGATGATGCGCTTGCAAGAAGAGCCTTCGCGAAATCGGTCAAGAACCGATTTGGTCACATTGAAAACGCCGGTGAGGTTGGTGCCAATCACTGCACCAAATTCCTCAGCGCTCATCTTGGCAAACGATTTGTCTCTCACAATGCCAGCATTATTCACCAAAACATCCAGCGGACCTGGCAGCCTCTGCGCTGCTTTTAGGCAGGAATCGAGCTCGGCAACATTTGCCTGCGTGGCGCAGAAGCGGTTCCCAAATTTCGCTAATTCTTGACTAGCAACACTAAGTGCCTGCTCGGAGTAGTCCCAGACCGTGACTTGGCTGCCAGCAGCCAAGAACGATCCGGCAATCTGCAGTCCGATGCCTTGTGCTCCGCCGGTTATGAGAACGTTTTGGCCTTCAAACTGAAATGTGACATTGTTTTTTGTGCTCATCTTTATGCGTCATAATAAAACCTATTCAGATCGATTTGGCAAATAACCTGTGAAAATAGTTGAGCTTAATAAGGACTTGCTGAGGGGTTTCTTTTGGGCAATATTAACGAAATTTGATTATTTACCGGAGAGAACAATGAGGCGAGCAGTGATTGCAGGGACAGGCCTTCACGTGCCAGAGCGGGTGGTCGCTAACCAATACTTTAGCGAGTTGTACGGAAAGGATATGGATACTTTCCTTCGAACGGAAAGAAATATCTACACTCGCCACTACATGGCGGAGAACGAGGCGACTTCCGACTTGCTCGTTCCTGCCTGTCAGCAGGCCTTGAGCTCGGCAGGGTTGTTGGCTACGGATGTTGATCTCATCATCATTTCAACCGACACCCCAGATTATCTTTCACCGTCTACTGCGTCAGTAGTGCAGTATCGATTGGGCGCAAGCCGGGCAGGCACCTTTGATGTCAATTCAGCCTGCGCGGGATTTGTCACAGCCGTTGATATTGCAAGTCACTACATTTCAGCAGATGAACGGTACCGTGCCATTTTGGTGGCTGGTGGCTATGGCATGAGCAAATTCATTAACTGGGATGACTATAAGGTCGCTTCCTTATTTGCAGATGGCGCTGGAGCGGTTGTGTTGAAGGCCGGGACAGGCCCGGAAGGTTTTCTGACGAGTACTCTGTATGCGGATGGGCAGTACCATGATTACATGGGTATTTATGCGGGGGGTACCGCAAAGCCGATCACGCATTCAAGAATGGAAAATAAAGAGCATCTTCTTTGCTTTGCGAAGAAAATCCCGATCGAAACAAACGCCACGCACTGGCCGCGCTTGGCCGAGCTGATTCTCGAGCGTATTGGCAAGCGTGCGCAAGATGTTGCGTGCTACTTTTTCACCCAAATCAACATTCAAAGCATTCACGCAACATTAGACAGCCTGGGGGTGCCGCATGAAAAATCACACAATGTGATGGACCGCTATGGCTATACGGGTAGCGCCTGTATCCCCATGGCCATGCACGATGCCGTTTTAAAGCACAAGCTAAAGAAAGGTGATTTGATATTAACCATTGGCTCCGGCGGAGGGCTGGCGATGGCGGCAGCTGCTTTTATCTGGGGATATGATACATGACGAGTATGCAATTTGAGACGGACTGGCTCAAACGATGGGCCAGGTATTCGCCAAAGTCCGTAGCTCTTAAGGACGCTGAGACGGGTAAGGAGTATTCTTATCAACAGTTCTTTGAGTCTTCGAACCGACTGGCTTCAGTCCTCAGAGAAAAGTATGGGCTAAAAAGTGGGGATCGGGTGGCTGTTCTGGCTACCAATGAGATCGAAACTATTTTTCTGTTCTTCGCTCTGCAAAGGTTGTCTGCGATCATGGTGCCGATCAATTTTCGGCTAACAGCTCCGGAAGTGAGCTTCATTATTAAGGACACTGATCCGGCTCTTTTTATTTTCCAAAATGCGTATTCATCAATCGCCGAGGAGCTTCCTCGTCAGAACATGTCCTTTCTTTCGTTTGACGGGGATCAGGGCTTATCAGAAATGCTTAATACCGCTGGTACAGTTGGTAACATTGCAATGGAGGCAAATGGCGATACGCCTATTATGATTTTGTATACATCAGGAACAACTGGAAACCCGAAGGGAGCGATCATTACTCATGGAATGGTGTTTTGGAATGCAATTAACACCAGCATGAGTCTTAACCTCAACAGTAACGATGTAACGCTCAGTTTTCTGCCGTTTTATCATACGGGCGGCTGGCACGTGCTGACGACGCCCTGCCTGCACCGCGGAGCCAAAATTGTATTTCTGAAAAAATTTGATCCCGAACGTATTTTAAAACTTTGTGATGATGAGCACGTCAGTATTCTCTTTGGTGTGCCGACCACGATGGATATGATGGCCCGGACAGAACAGTTCAAGCGGGTCAGCCTGCGTTCGATCCGATACGCGATTGTGGGTGGCGAACCAATGCCTATCGAGCTTATTCGCGTTTGGGAAAAGAAGGGAATCCCCATTCGTCAGGGTTATGGTCTTACTGAATTTGGACCCAATGTATTTTCTCTTAATGAAGAGGATTCCATACGTAAGATAGGCTCTATCGGTTTTCCCAATTTTTATGTTGAAGCCCGGATAATCGATGAATCCGGAGCGGATGTAGAGCCGGACCAAATTGGTGAGTTAATTTTAAGAGGGCCAATGTGCACACCCGGTTATTGGAAACGGCCCGAAGCTTCCGTTCAAACAATTCGCAAGGGATGGCTGCACACAGGCGATTTAGCAAGGTGTGATTCGGAAGGTTACACTTACATCGCGGGTCGAAAAAAAGACATGTATATTAGTGGCGGTGAGAATGTTTACCCTGCGGAAGTGGAAGCCGTTCTTGTGTCGCACGGAAAAATTCGGGAAGCTGCTGTGATCGGTGTCACAGATGCGAAGTGGGGAGAAGTTGGGAAGGCGTTTCTTGTTTTGGAAGAAGGTGAAGAGCTCAGTGCGCAAGATGTGATTCATTTTTGTAACGGTAAGCTCGCTAAGTTCAAAATTCCCAGATACATAGCTTTCCTTCCTGTTCTCCCCAAGGGTGACTCGGGCAAAATCCTCAAGCGCAAACTGCAAGAGTTGAGTTGATCACATAATCAATTCATTTCCCGTTTTTTTAGCATAAGTCCCCAATCTCAATCCTGAAATATAATTGTGAAAAAGACTTCACAGCTTCTGTTTAGACCAAAGAGTATAATATTTTTTAGTCCAAGGTAGTACGTGTGGTGTGAGGGTGTTGGACGACTCTCCTTATCGCAAAAGCTCCACGAAGGAAAAAAATATTATGGGAGGTTAGTATGCCTTGCAAACGTTATTCCAGGAATATTTCTGTATTGATTTTACTTTCGTGGGCATTGCTTGTGAGTCCCCTTGCAGGTTGCGCCAAGAAGAATGGTCCGGCAGCCAAGTCATACAAAGCTGCGATCGTAGAAGTTTTGACAGGAATTGCCGGCATGTTCCTGCTGTCGAGCTGCGGAAGCAGCAGCAGCAGTAGTAGCGTGGTTACCCTTACAGGTGTGGCGCAAATGGGTCGTATGAGTGGCAGCACAGTGTATTACTGCCCAGTAAGTGACATGGCTGATAATTCAGAGTGCGATTCGCCCCTTGCTACCACTACAACGGATTCTGCCGGTACCTATACGATGAATATTGCTGCTCAGACCGAACCAGGGGTTATTGTTGTTTCAGGAGGTGAGTATACAGACGAAGCGACCGGGAGAACGGTTCCCGTAGCCGCTACCGAAAAACTTAAAGTGGCCGTTGCTGACCCCAGTGTGTCTGGTCGATACGCTGCAACGCCCTTTAGTACAACGGCTTGGGTCAGGGTTGCAGAACAGTTGAAAACGGGATTGAGTGGCATGAATATTGAGCAAATGAAAACCTATGATGATAACTCTTATAAGTATGCTGCGGAGGCCTTTGGACTTAACATTAGCGTCGCGGAACTGAAAGAGATACCGACTGACTTACGTGTAACAGGCGCAACAATGAATCCAGCAGCTTTTGCACTGGGCCAGTATTCGCAGTTCCTGAAGGAACGGCAGATTGAACCAGAAAATGCCATGGCGGCCGTGAATCACATTGCAGATGGCTTTAAGGATGGTGCGCTGTCAGCAAGTGAATTGCCACCGGCGTATCAAGTGCTGGGATCAGCCTTTGCCAATAGTGAAACTGGTTTTAGAGCAGCTGCTACCGCCTATGCAAATAATCCTCTGACTCCACCGGCTATGGCTGCTGTTTATTCAGGAAACATGGCGATGTTCCAGGATCCAAAACTTACCCCCACAAACTATGTGGGCGCTGCCTACGATTACTACGAATCAAAAAAGGCAGCAACGGCTGCGGGAGAAACATTTGTCGATTTCTGTGCTCCAGACTCTCCTATTCCAACCGCTTGCCCAACAAAGGCAGGATTCATCGCGAAAGATTACGACCGCGGAAAAAACGAACATAACCCTAACATCACCTATGGCGTTCCGACCGGCGTAACGGGATACACCGGATGTGGTGGAGAGGGTTGCCTCGCCTTCACTGCACCACCCAAAGCAGAAGACTATGCCAGAGGAAACTACACTCCTCCGACTGGTGGATCATCCTACACGGCGCTGATGGGCCAGTGCTCAGTATCAGGAACGACAGCGACGGTTTCGATATTAAAAATGGACAACACCGCTCCCAGCTCAGTCGCTTACACCTACAAAGTGGACAAAATGGTTCCGGGAACAGGACCGACTCCGGTGGTGTCAAGTACATCCGGCAGCAGCACCAGCTTCACTTTTACGACATCCACCTCGGGAATGTATGATGTTGCCATTACCGTGACTTCACCGTCATCACAAATGGTGTATTCGGGTTGCTATAAGATGTAATGCAATTGCCGAGTTACGGAAATTGATCTGAAAGAGTATTTCACAAGTTCTGATTTCATGCGACTTCAGAACGAGTCTTATCTTTTAAATTGAAAACTCGGTCGACTAGGAAAAGAGGGCGTTGTTTTACTTCATCATAAATGCGGGCAATATACTCTCCGATAATTCCGAGGCATAAGAGTTGGATGCCGGACGCAAACGCCATGGATGTCATGAGCGATGCCCAACCTGGAATCGCTTTTTCGGTGAAGATTTTGATAGAAACGAAGACCACTGCCGCGGTGATCGAGCAGATGGAGGCCAACAAGCCCATGATAGCAACTAGCCGAACCGGCCTGCTTGAGAAACTGACTAAGGCGGTAATGGCAAGGCTCAGCAGGCCTAACAAGCCAACACGGGAGTGGCCGTGGAACCTGGCATTGCGATCGATGCGGATCGACGCAATGGGACCGGAAGAGTAACTGACCAACCCTGGAAAATATCTGTTTCGCTCGGGCAAGCGTCTGAGTCTGTCGACAACAGATCGATCGAGCAGGCAATGGGTACCGAAGTCAATGGAAGGTAAATGAGTGGCGGTCTTGTGGAGTAGAAAATAGAATGCATGAAAGAGCATTCGCCCTTTTTCTGAACGTTTTCCCCGCTGCGCAACAACGGTTTTAGCTCCTTGTTTCCAAGCCTGAAACATTTGAACCAGCGATTGGGGGGAGTCTTGCAGGTCGGCGTCCATCAGGGCTGCAATGTCGGCATCAAAGTATTCCAATCCGCACGCAATGGCAGGGGCATGGCCAAAATTGTGTATGAGATCGATCATTCTGATATCAGATCTATCCCGGTGCAGTCGGTGCAGAAGCTCTTTTGTGCCATCGGCTGAACCGTCGTTGATAAATAAGTAGGTGAGTTTTGCTTCGTCTTTGAGTTCGAGTCCGACCCGATCCAGTTCCCGAAGAAGAGGTTGAATATTTTCCACTTCGTTAAAAACGGGAAGAATGATCTCTATGTGAGGAATATGTTTCATGGTTTTTCTGCCGCCGCAATGAGTGAAGTTCCAAAGGGAAGACGCATCGACCTGGGCAACCTCCATTCCATTTTTGAAAGCCCAACGAGCAGGGAATTGATCCAGGAAGGCACTTTTTCAAATTCCATATTTTTTCGGTAGCGCTGACCCGCAAGCAGTCGGTAGGGGGCAAATGGAATCATGAAGGACCACATGTGCCGAATCAGCCGAATTTTAAGCCCAGCTCCGTTGAGTTTGCTTTCCAAATCGCTGCGGCTGTAGCGCCTATAGTGGCCAAGCTGACGATCCCATTCCGAGTACAGAACTTGATGAGCGGGGACCGACACCAGCAAAAGACCTTTCGGTCGCATACTACCGGCTACGAGCCCAAGAAAGTGTTTATCGTTTTCCAAGTGCTCCAAAACGTCCATGCAGGTTACGAGGCTTGGTTGCCACGGCAATTGAAACGGCTGATTGAGATTAGTCTGGAGGATCTCAAAATCGTTGTGTGTGCGACTCAGTTTTTGGACAAGTTGGGGATCTCCGTCCACTACAGCAGCTTTTTTCACTGAAAAAGTATTCTTAATGGCTTTGGCAAATCCTCCGGTTCCGCATCCCAAGTCGATATAGTCCAGATTCTTTTCGGTTTGCTCCCCAAACCAGGACCTTATTATTTCGACTGCCCAATTTAGCCTTCCGATATACCACCAATAAGCATTTTCAATATTCTGAAGACTTTGAATATGCCCTCGTGGAAGCGGTGTGACAGCGCTTGCTGTATTTGCCATGTGTATTCGGGAAATTGATTAAAGGAATGTACTTTTATTTTATAACATTCAGTGGACTTGAGAGAAGTCCTTATTTAGGGGTCGTTACAATTGAATGAATCTGACCGTCTTTTACCTGGGTGACGAGGCGCGAACCGGGCAGAACATCGTGAATAGTTCGAACGATGCGTTGTCTTTCGTCCTGCGTAATGGAATAGCCCCGGGCAATCACACGAAGGGGAGAGAGCGAGTTTAGTAGCTGCGCTATTGATTCGATGCGTTTTTTTGCAATCAGGCACGATAGTTTCATCTGAGACGTTAGTTTTTCCAGCGCAACATTAAAGTTCTCTCGCAATTTCTTAATTCTCTCTCTTGGGTCTACCAGCCGCTGGCCCAAATGGCTAACATGGAGCCGCAATTGTTGAAGTCGCTTGTGCATCGACACGTTTGCGCGATTTACATGACTACGAACAACAAACAGCAATTCTTCCTTTCTAGGAACGGCCATTTCCGCTGCGGCAGAAGGAGTGGGTGCGCGTACATCTGCAACAAAGTCAGCTATGGTGAAGTCAATCTCGTGGCCGACGGCGGAAATAATAGGAATAGTGCATGCATGGATAGCGCGAGCGACTGCTTCTTCGTTAAAAGGCCATAAATCTTCTAATGAGCCGCCTCCGCGTCCCACGATGAGCAGTTCCAGTGCTCGGCTGGGTAATTGTTGGTTCCAGGTTTGGGCTTGTTCCAAGGCACGGACAATCTCTGGCGCTGCCTTTTCTCCCTGTACGGAAGCAGGAATCAGCATCAGATCCAGGTTTGGAAATCGTCTGGCAAAAACTTTGAGGATATCTCGGACGGCAGCTCCCGTGCTTGAAGTAATGATTCCAATGTGGCGAGGAAGAAAGGGAAGGGGTTTTTTATTCTTGGGATCAAAAAGACCTTCTTTATGAAGCTTTTGCTTAAGCTGTTCGAAGGCGAGTTGCAACGCTCCCACCCCTACCGGCTCAACGGTATCGCAGACTAATTGATATTCTCCCCGCGCTTCATATACGGTCACGGTGCCGTGGAGAAGAACCTCCATGCCGTCTTTAGGCTGAAATTTTATTTTCGATAAAGCACCTCGAAACAGGACGGCTCTCATTGAGGCAGCCGCATCCTTTACAATGAAATATGCATGGCCGGAAACCGGCTTTCTGAAATTACTAATTTCTCCACGGACCCAGACATCAAAAAATGCATTTTCAATATGACCTCGAAGTCGGCGGGTCAGCTCGCCCACCGTGGGGACAGTGGCCTTCCAATCTTTTTCTGGTGCAGCTTCCAGCGGCAGTACCAACTGGCCGTTCGCTTGAGTACTGACTTCAGATTCCATAAGCACGCCATTATTCTAGGATACAGCCTAAACGGCAAGTACCTCTGAAAAGGTACATCCTTCCTTTTCAGAAGGGTCCTTCTGAAAAGGAAGGATGTACCTTTTCAGAGAGGGGCTTTGGGAGCTCGGGAGGCTAATTTTTGTTTTAGGTATTCCACTTCGTAACGTCGGGTGGGTTGCTCAGAGATGGTGTCGGCGACTTTTTGAAAAGCGTGGATAACTGTGGCGTGATCGCGCCCGAACGTCTTGCCGATTTCTTCCAAAGGCAACAGGGTATATTGGCGTGCAAGATACATGGCTACTTGTCTTGCCCATGCTGTTGCACTTTTTCTGGACTTTGAGAGAAACTCTTCTTTCTGAATGCCGAAATTGTGGCTCACAAGAGTAATGATTTCGGCTATCGTAATGGCCTGTCGTTTAGTTTCCGCAACCCAGCCTTCTTGTGCCAGGTAGTTGGTGTCCAGGGGTCTATTTTCAAGCTTTGATTGGAGATGAAGTCTGACGAGAGTGCCGAGAAGTTCACGGACATCCTTGGTGGTCTGGTTTGCCAGGTATTGAGTAACATCTTCTTTAACTGAAAGCCGATCTTGAAGGCATTTAGCTTCTAATAGAGCGACCCGGTCGTCGAAAGAGGGGTACTTTATCTCGGCGATAAGTCCAGCCTGAATTCGAGAGCGCAGCGGCTCAATGAATTCCTCGAGGCGTTGGGGTGCAACGGTACTGGTGAATGCAACCCGGCCACCCCGGGCAGTGATCTCGTTAAAGACATGAAGCAACTCCTCCTGAGATTTAGGGGCTCTACCAGCTAAACTCTGCAGATCATCGAACAGGAGGCAATCCGTCAGTTCGCGGTATTTTTTCTTGAAGGGAAAAATGTTGTTGCTTGTGTAACCCAGGCGGACTTCTGCGGTAAATGTTTCGGCGGTCACATACCGAATACGCATTTTGGGGTTCGTTTCCCTCAGTGTTTCTGCCGTGAGCGATAACAAATGGGTCTTTCCCATGCCCACACCGCCCAAAATAACTAAGGGATTAATTTGCGCAACTGTTTGCTGCGCGAACAATTGTGCGCATTGGTGTGCGATACGGTTAAACTCAAGCTCGATAAATTCGTGATGAAAGGGAGGCAGGCCGGGTTGTTCGGGAACCTCCTCGTCAGTTTCTTTGGTTTCTACTATGTGTAAATTCGGCTTGGAGGGCCACTGGATCGGAATGGGGGTGACGGGTGAACGGGAAGCTTCCAGGTTTTCATCGCGTACGAGCACTTCAAACTCAAGTTGAAGATCGAGTCCGCATTGGTTGCGAATAGCCTCGGTAAGCTTTTTGGAATAGTTGCTACGGAGCCATTGCTCATGGAAGCGACTGGGCACCCCAAGCACAACGGTTGTGTCATTACAGCGGACAAGGGTTAAATGCTGAAACCAGTTTTGAAACTGGGTCTGAGGCAAAGAATCTCTAATGGAGTTAATCGTGGCATTCCAATCAAGCTGAGGCATAGGGCTAGTAAAACTGTCTTTATAGGCATTTTGAGCATGTTGTTGCAAAGCCGATGTCATCTGAAATGGCTGCTGAACTTTTCGGGAAAAAGCCACAGCGTCAAGGAGCAGTAATCATACGATTTTATTGAACGCATCATTTGCAGTGCAGCCTCTACTGCTC
>JACQOU010000028.1 GCA_016207775.1 Deltaproteobacteria bacterium | reverse complement strand
GTCCAAATTCAACCCACCAAACCTCACCTCGTTTCATCGTCGATGTCTCTTATTGTAGCTTCGCTCCAAGCCAAAGCTTCCTTTTCGCGCTGTTCATCGTCAGCCATCTTAGCATAGGCAGCCTCTAGTTCTTTGCACACCACATGTGGGCGAACGAGCGATTCTACAAACCGACTTATCCTCCCCCGTCCAATGACAGAATGAAGTCCCTCATAAATTTTTTCGTCCACCGTAATGGTAAGTTTTTTCTGCATCTCTCAACTCCTTATACGTATTATATACGTATAATATGGCAAAATCAACCCGCAACAAAACAGCAAAGAAAACGACGGTTTTTGAGGCTTTTCGCTGCCTCGTCAAATTTTCCAGAACTTCAATGGCTGGCCCTAACTACTCAATCTCTTTCCTCCAGTTTTTTCTTGGCGTCTTTCAACATGGAATCTTTGTTCAGAATAGAATTGATTTTCGCAAGGATTTTAATCCTAATAGTGTCTGCATCGGGAAATTCTTGTTCCGTCCAAAACCGATGGGCTTTGTTGAAATACCCAACTTCGAAAAGTAGTGAGACTCCAAAATAATACGAATCTCCCAGCGAATCGTCTGACCGGTTGACCTTGAAAGAGCCGTCAGGTTGCAGAGACTCGGACAAACACCAACCAAGCATGTGCGCTATCATGGGACGAGCCTGCGTCCTCTGCTCTTCCGGTAAGTGAGCCCAGCCAAGTCGCAAAAGACGAACCACATCATAGTTATGATGATTTGACATTGTTCCGTCGGCGTGTCGCCAACCCAAAGGATAAGGTCTGTTCTTAATAGCAAGAGTTGTCTGAGCTATCTTGCCCCAGAGCGGGACCTTGCCTTTACGGTAGCTTACGATGTGAAATGTTATGCTGAGATCGTCGGTTTTGATGATTTTTGCGCCGTTTTGAAACCAAGCGCCCCAGAAACCTGTTTCGGGATTCTGCCATTTATTGTCAAGATAGTCGATGAGCGCTTCCTTTAGTTTTGGGTGATAAGAATAATTTTTTGGCAGTTGCCTGTAGATCAGCCTTACTAACGCCGTACCAGCCTCATTAAGCTCCCGTCTCCTGTTCACACCATCTTTCGCCACATCAGAGATTAACAAAGAATCCAAATAAGCTACGAGCTTTTCCGGACTATTAATTCTATCCAGAAATTTCGTTGGGTACTGCGGTTGTTTTCTCGCATGGTCTAAATCGACGATCTGGTCCGACGACTCAACTAATTTCCAAAACATTTCTTTGTAACAAGCCCCCCAACTGCCGTCAGACGATTGGAGTCTCGCATTTTTCTGGGCGCGCCAGTTATTGAAAGACTTTCGAAGCGTGTCCAATCGCTCGCGTGCAAGATGAGAAAGGGCTGTGTTGTGGATAACAGCACTTGCTTCCTGAAAAATCTGTCTTGAACAGGTCATGTCGCGTCCTGAAGCTTGCGCGGCGAATAGCTCTTTCTTAAGTTCTTTTAGCTCGTCCCGATATTTGCGGAACTTTGTCTTATAGTTTGAATCATATTTCGTGAATTCCCCATCCAAGTCGTAGTCGTAAAAAGGTCTTGTGTTGGGTGATCCTGCCGCGACATACTTCCCCTTTTCCTTCAGCAGTCCGTCCTGCACGCCTTCAAAATAAAGTGGGATGGTCTTTCTTGAAGCCGAATCGTAAAGATGATCTTTAGATTGATAGATTCCGAAGTGAAGGTGCGGTTGGCAGAGAAAACCATTCATAGCCGTGACTGCAATGACTTCGCCCCCGTTTACCCGCTGCCCTTTTTTCACAAGGCTTTTGACATGAACGTATTGTGCCACAGTACCATCATGATGCTCGATCTTGATATTATGAGCGACCTCACTGTATTTTGGAGCACAACCGCCTCCCGCGTTTGGCTCAAAAGTGCTCAGCACAACACCATCTTCGATAGCTAAAACATTGGTTCCAAGAGGTACATCAAGGTCCCAGTTGTACTCGTTTCCCGTTTCATTGTGTGTGCTGTGGCCGAAAGCCCCTTGCGAGACAACAAAATGGATTCCCGCATCAAAGGGAACTTGAATTTTTTTGAACTCGGCTGATTCTTTAAGGGATGCCTTTTCATAAAAATTTACTGATGGGTGAACGCACCCGACGATGATCAAAAGACAGGCGCACAATACCACATGAGTTATCATTCGGCTGTTCTTTCATGCGATTTAACTCTGGGTTCAGCCGGTGCTGTCACACACTCTCTGAGTTTCAACTGCCACCAGCTTACATCGTGCCACCTGCCCAGTTTATAGCCGGCGGTTCGATAGGTCCCCACTTCTTCAAATCCCAAGCTCTTATGCAATCCGATACTCTTTTCATTTGGCATCGCGATTCCTGCAAAGGCGTTGACATAACCCAATTCCCTTAGCTCTGAGATCAATCGTTCATAGAGGCGGCGGCCAAGTCCGCGACCATGAAAATTTTGGTCAAGATACACGGCCACATCAACGCACCAGCGGTAGGCCGCGCGGTCTCGGTGTTTTGAAGCATAGGCATAACCGACTACTTGACCTTGGCACTCGCAGACAATCCAAGGATAACGACTTGCGATTTTTTCAATCCGTGCAGTGAATTCGGTTGCTGATGGCGGCTCTGTTTCAAATGAAATGGCCGTTTCTTCCACGTAGGGTCTGTAGATATCAGACAAGATCGGTGCATCTTTTGTACGGACATGCCGGAATGAAGTGTCCAACTTTCCCACTCACTTTCCTATTTCTTGCAAGGCTCTAAAGTCATGGTTGAGCCCGCATCCATCCGTCTTAGGATGTAAATAACCCACGGGGGAATCTCCGTTTCACGAACCCAAGAAAAGGGTTCCTCTAACCGTGCCAGTGGCCTTACCATTTCTAAGACATCGAGCCCAGCTTTGCCAAAGATTTCACGATAGGATTTGTCAGAACAGAGAATATCTTTCGCAGGCCGTCGATCAGCCAAGGCTGTGTTAATAATCTCAACTGTGTCCCCATCTTTTGCATGCCTGTTTTGAGGGAAATCGACTGTTGAAAAAGATACCCACTCGTTAAGATAGATTTCAGGAGTACTTCCAAGAATTACAATTTTTCCTTCCTTCATCAATAACTTTCCAAGGTGGATCAGAAGCTCCGGTTTCTTATCATTCGGAATGTTGTCAAACGGAAATGCACACAGTACAAGGTTATAGGCCTGCTCTTCCAGCAGGTGCAAATCCCCTTCAGCTATTAACCGGTAGTTGCCAGCCGGATCAAGCTCACTTGCTTTGTTTAGCATTTCTGCTGAAATGTCGACTCCCACCACCTGGAAGCCACATTCTCGCAGGAACCTTGTGGAACGCCCCGTGCCGCAACCGAAATCTAATGCATTACGACCGAAAATGTATTTGCCAAAAATCGCTGGTAGATCACGGAAAGCGAGGAAGTAAGTGCCGGGGAACCTGAGTTTGGCATAAGCCTCAGCGCATTCTGTGTTTTCGTAGACGTTTTCAAACATGTTGTCACGCTACTAAAAAACTGAGGCTTTCACTAGAGAGTTTTGGGGTATTTTATGGACCTTGAGAGTATCGGTCTCTCTCATTGGTGTTCGGATACGGAAAACAGATGAATCTCCGCGGGGCAAGCCCCGCGGTTTCATGGGCGCAGACTCCCGCTCTTCAACGTTTTTCCTTGGCTTCCTGAGAAAACAGCTCCGTCTGCGCAGGTCCGAGTGCTCGCTCTTCGTG
>JACQOU010000250.1 GCA_016207775.1 Deltaproteobacteria bacterium | reverse complement strand
GCAGATGGGGGTCCCGGCAGCAGATCTACTCGGACCGCTGCTTGAACTGTTTTCCGGCTTTTTAACCAAAGATCCGCTTTCGCAGCCGGGCCTTTTCCATCAAGTGAACGAATATTATTTCAGACGGATTGAGGCTATTGAGTTCACCGTGAAGCACGACGACGGCAAATATCCGGACAATTTGCAAACAGCCGATGTTGTTCTAGTGGGTTTATCGCGAACCAGCAAGACACCGCTCAGTGTTTATCTTTCCTATAAAGGCTGGAAGGTAGCCAACGTTCCCGTAGTATACGGAATACCGCTACCACAGAGGCTGTTTGAAATCGATCAAAGAAAAATAATTGGGCTTGTGATTGATCCGAATGTCTTGGTGCGAATCCGGCGCGAGCGTTTGATCAAAATGGGCGAAGATCCGAATGGTACCTACGCCAATCTGGAACACGTTCTTCGCGAGACTGAATATTGCAAAGAGCTGTTTCGTAAGAATCGCCGCTGGCCCATTTTCGATGTCACCGGCAAAGCGCTGGAGGAAACAGCAGCAGAAGTGGAAAAAGCTATCCGCACCAGCATGCCAGAAAAATACCCCGTTTCGAGCGGCTCATAACTTCCAAGTGCGTTACATCGGCGGAATTTCAGCCTGATCAATACGGTCATAATCCCGGGTGTGCTGATACGCTCGGGGTTTTTCCGGCAACATTCCCTTGATGGCCACTTCAAGTATAAATATGAAATTCAAGTTTTTGCTAAGCATGCTTTCTGAGTACCAAGTGATCTTTCCGGGAATGGAATCAGCCACTGCATAGAAAGTTCCGTTATCCGTTTTTTCGTAGCCCATAATGGCCATTGCATGCCCAAGATTCGCAAAGGTTACCGGCCAACCTTTGTCCAGGGAGCTTTCGATGAGCGAGAGAACTTTAGTGGAATCGTAACGGTAACCCCAGTATCTCTCATCGAAAAAGCGAACCCATTTGTAATCTCCATCGGTTGCAGGCTTGATTGCAACAAGCGAATCCACTGTGTGGCTTAAATCATAATCCGCCTCTAAAACCAATGGTGCAATTTCAGGGATTGCTTTTTGCTCTTCGAACCAAGTGGTCATTTGAGGCGGGCTACCTAGCCAATGATTGAGATAGTCAACAATGAAATCAATGGCTTCCTTTTCTGTTTTAAAATCATTTCTCAGTTTGTTCTTTACCTTATCCAACTCGTCGTAACTCGGTGAATAAATCGGCTTAGGGCCTGCAATGAAAGGTAGATGTTCGGTGAATTCCTGCATTGGCTTGTACAGGACTTCGGGTTTTTTAAACTCTGTTCGCTTCACCAGCTTTCCATGCTTAAGCAGACTTTCCCAAAACTCAATCTGCCAAGCACCTTGGTATGTACCGCTTAGGAAATAATCTTTTTTTGTCCGATAGATGTACAACATTCTTTCGTAATCCACCCAGTACTTGGCTTCCGCCTCAATATCGAACGTAAAATCGAGCGACTGCCGGACCAAAGCTCGGGATTCCAACACATTGCTCATGGCATACGCCCAGCAATGGGCTGTGGACCCTTGATCTCTTAATGAGTGAATGGGCAAACTAACCGAACAGACAGCCATTGAAGCTGCGAAATGGAAAATAAACGATACTTTGAAGAGTCGTTTGGACATTATGCCCCCAGTTTTTTTGACAAGTCTGTTAAGAAGTACTGAAAAATATAACGGACTACTCTATAGGTGGCAAACCAGTAGTTTAACGCAATGTATATTTTTGATTGCCGTTCTTAAAATGATGCTCTAATTTTTTCCCCGGGGTTTGAATAAAGGGGGGAATTAAATGGGTTGGGCTACGTGGAAAATCCTTCACGGGTTTTTTCTATTCCTTGCGATCGGACTTCAGGCTGCCACAGTCCGATTCGATCCTTGCGCGGCAGAATTGGCGCATTCGGCTATCACCACAGACTTGTACAACGGATGGGCGCATTGGGGGCATCCCTATGGTGAAAATGGGAACCACCACGCGCTTTTTTTGGCCGAAGTGCATAACGATCGGACGGGAAGGAATCGGGTAGCATTTTTTAAGCCTCGGTTTTTGGGCGATGAAGACGGATGGGCGCGAAGCCCCATGGAATATGTTGCCTATGTGCTTAATCGAAAGCTTGCAATGGATTACATCCCTCCGATGGCATACCGGAGAGGGTTTGGTTTTAACGGCCAGTGGTTTGCTGAGGGTGCTATCATCTATCGGGTTCCCGATACAAGGAGACTGCTCGAAGTCCAGGAAAGCGAATGGGGATTATCCAAACGTGCTGTGCTTTCAGACAATAGGATTCTCAATGTGTTACTGCAGAATCCAGACGGACATTTTAAGAACTTGTTGTTTGGCAGGCATTGGGTGGACGGCGTCTTTCGCCCAATTTTTGTTGATTTCGGTGCAAGCTTCAGGCATGGGACTCACGTAACCATGACTCACTATCCGGCTTTTAGAAATTCAGAGCCCGTTTATTGGGTGAGAGAACAGACTCTGGAACGCCTGAGAAGGCTTACGTGGCAGGATCTAAGAGAACTCTCGGAGTTCCTGTCGCACGATGAAAGACGAGAGATTTTCGCTAGACGAGACGGTATTGTGTCGTTTTTCGATCGGCTTATTGCGGAACGTGGCCGCAATCAAGTCATTCTTCAGGAATGATCGCTGTTATCGCCCTCTCCAAATGGTTAAGTCGGATTTTGTTACCCAAATGGAGCCATCAGGGGAGGGTGCAACACTCGTTCCCCCCTGCGGGATAGCTGTCCAGCCCATCCCATTCCATGATCCAAGTTGGTAGCCGCCTTCATACGGGGTAGTCGAAACAATCCACACTCGACCATCCGAACTGATGGCAACATCACGAGCTCCAGAGTGCCACACATCCCAGGCAGTACCGTTCCAGCGAAAAAGTGTTCCGCCATCATTAACGACCCAGGGGGCTCCGTCCGGTGCGACTGCAATACGGATGGCTCCGCCAGGAATATGTTTCCATACCATGCCCTGATTTCGGTATTCGGGTTTATCAAACACATACTGATAGATCTGAAAGCCACCAGGAACGGCTGTTCGATCAATCATCCAGAGTTCACCGCCCCCACTTGCGGCATCCGTAGCGTTCTGGCTGAAAGAAAGGTACCGATTGTTTCCTTGTTCCAAGCGCAGAAGAAGGCCCCCGTCGGTAACAATCCAAGCACTACTTGAATTGTCTGCCCAAACACGTCTACCTCCGCAGTCCTGGCGGGCCCACTGGTCCGCCATCCGCTTCCACACCCCATTTCCGTTTGTTCCATCAGCATCCATACCAATGACCCAGGGTATCCCGTCCGCTCCCACCGATATTTCGTGAGCATAGCCCGACATTTGTTCCCACAGAAAACTGGGTACCGTTGGAAACTCCAGCCGCGTGTGATCGGGGGTGTAATAGACGACAAAGGGCATTCTCTGTGGGCTTGCATGCGCAACTAAAAATTCTCCAACCGATGCCCCGCTGGTATGGGCGCCTTGTTCGGGAGGCATGCCTAATACGTCCATAAGACGCCGCCGCAATAGCGGATTCCAAACTCTTTTCATTAGAGGCGCGATGTCCGTGTATTGGGCGGGTACCTCATAATCAGCCAGGGTTCCCACCCGGGGTTCGGGTCCTCCGCCACTGCCGTGTTCATCTAAATGGCCGCAGGAAGTGACCTGGTTGGTTCGAGTTTCCCCAATCGGCGCGTGGAAAAAGAAGGCCGTGCAATTCCCTTCATTAGCATAAGCATCAGTGGGATAGTTAAAGCCCGGGATTAAATTGGGGAAACGAAGGTTGGTTTTTGGATCTCCAGTCAGTTCAAGGTATTCGGACCATGCAGAAACTTCGGCATCAGAAAGCAACATCTGCGGTCCGATATTATTGAGAGGAATTCTCCACTCGCTTGAGCGAAAGCCAGGCTCGCCAACGTAATCGTAGACTTGATTAAGCCAGCGAAACCAGTAATGCCAAGGGTAGGTGGGTGAGCACCAACCGGTATTAGCGAGAAAGTTTGGTGGATTCACCTGCTCAATGAGGTTCGGAAAACCTCGCACCAAAAGCTCGTTGTAGCTCTCAAAAGAAGCAGGACTCACACCAATCACGAGCCTTTCCTGGCTAAACTCGGATCCTATCTGGAAGCCGTGAATGCGGCTGGCGGCACCTGTCTGTGCCAAGTACCGGCCCAGTCGGCTTTGCGGCGTTGGATGGAGCGGATCGCCCCCATGGAGTTCAACCGCAACCTGCTCGAGCGACCGGGCTGATTGCATCGCTACAATTTCTGCGCAAGAAGGGATGGTTGCCAGGCGAGTCGGCTGGCCCCAGGCGTTTGAAAAAGTAAAAACTAAAAGAGGGAAAAACCTCCAACCCGTCATGTGCCCCCGCAAAAACTCTCACTCTGACCGATTTGACGCAGAAAGGCAACCCGCTGCGCTTGGGTGATGGAAGCGCATTGTTGTGTTAAAATTTGAATGTCACTTACTTCTATGACGTTTAACTCCTTCGCCTTCCTAGTATTCTTCATCCTCTTTGTGGTTTTATGGCCATTTTTTAGGCGGCGTGATTACCCAAGATGGCTCTTGATCTCAGGTGCCTCTGCAGTTTTTTACGGGTGGTGGGACTGGCGATTTCTTTTCCTGCTGGTGGGAACCGGACTGGTGGATTATTACGCTGCCGGATTAATGGTAATGTTTCCACAGAAGAAAAAGTGGCTACTGATTATTTCGATTTTGTCGAATATTGGCTCATTGGCTGTTTTTAAATACAGCGGGTTTCTCACCAGCAACGTCAATCATGTTCTAGAGCTCATTTCGGGTCGGCAGATTCCAATGCTCAATCTCACTCTTCCCATTGGGATCAGCTTTTATACCTTTCAATCTATGAGCTACACGATTGATGTGTACCGCGGGAATTTGAAGCCGGCGCGTAGTTTTCTGCATTTTTTCTCGTATGTCTCTTTGTTTCCTCAGCTGGTCGCAGGTCCTATCGTACGTGCGCAGGACTTGCTGCCCCAGTTGGTAACCTGGAGGCGCGTTTCGGGTCAGGATCGGTGGGAAGGGCTTCGGTACATCACATTCGGGTATTTTAAGAAAGTCGTAATCGCCGATAATCTTGCTCCAGCGATTAATGCAGCTTTTGGGCAGGCAGTGCCGCACCCCTCTGCCACCTACTGGTGGATTGTAGTCACAATGTTTGCGTTTCAGATTTATTGCGATTTTAGTGGCTACAGTGACATTGCTATCGGTATTGCGCGATGGATCGGGTACGATTTTCGAGAGAATTTTCGAAATCCGTATATATCAGGCAGCCTGCAGGAATTTTGGACCCGATGGCATATCTCACTTTCAACCTGGTTTAGAGATTATGTCTACATACCTTTGGGAGGATCGCGACAAGGGGTAGCGAAAAGCCACCGAAACATGTGGATAACGATGGTTGTCTCAGGTCTTTGGCATGGGGCTTCGTGGAACTTTGCTATTTGGGGTGGACTCCATGCCATGTATCTTTCCATCGAAAAAATTACCAAGTGGCCCAGTCGACTTCTTAGGATGGGTAGTGCCGGACGCATGATAGCAACGCTGGCGGTAGTGATTCAGGTATGGATTGGATGGGTTTTTTTTCGTGCCGATTCATTCGAACAGGCAATGAAAATTATCGGTATTATGTTTCGCTTTAATTCACTAAATTTAACGGCGCTTCCCGTATTTCCAAATGCGCGAATAGTGTACGGGTGTCTTGGGGTGGCTATTCTTAGGGAAATTTACGTGTTTGCAAGAAATAATGGTTTGAGACTGTGGAAGCCTATCGTATACGCCGAGGCATTGGTATTGACTCTAATGCTTGTGGCATCT
This sequence comes from Deltaproteobacteria bacterium, assembly GCA_016207775.1. Classification (GTDB taxonomy): domain Bacteria; phylum Bdellovibrionota; class FAC87; order UBA2466; family UBA2466; genus JACQOU01. The sequence continues at coordinate 9,494 of JACQOU010000250.1, read as the reverse complement.
GTATTTTTGAGGGGGCCCGAGATCTCATTCATATATTTTCAGTTCTAGGATGAAAGATACGAAACTCATTACCGTGCTTGTATTGTTTGCAATGAGCAGTATTTTCATAGCTTATTTTCGTCCAGCCTCAACACAAAAAGGAATTCCGTCCGATTACTTCTGGGTGTCGAAAATAGATGCAGGAAAGGAATTTGATATTGTCATTTTCGGAGACTCCCGTGTTTATCGGGGTGTGTCTCCGAAACATATGGAATCGATACTGCAAGACAAGAAGATTCTATATTTTGGATTTTCGAACGTGGGGCTTACCAGCGATTACCTAAAAGACGGAATTCGAAAATTAAAAACAGACGCGGAGAATCGTTTGATAGTGATTGGAATAACCTCCCACTCCATGACTCCCAATGCATTCAAGCACAACAACTATACTGTGCTCAAAGAAACAAAAATAAAATTCTCACAAATGGCAGTATGGCTAAACTGGCTTCTGGGCTATTTCCGTCCCCTTGCGCAGACCGAAATAATGGAGATGTTCGGTGCACTGCCGCCCAGCAAGGCTGCGGAAGAATATCATTGGGGAGGCTGGGTGTCTCTGCGCACACCAGCCGGAAAGTCGGACTTTTCATCCAAATACTACGTTCAGGATTTCGCAAATAATAAAGTTACTGACGAAAACATCAGAGAAACGCTGAATGCTGTCCGTGAGATCGTTAGCGGTGGAGTTGCAGTATATGGTTTCCGTCCTCCAGTAAGTCGCGAACTGCAAGAGTTCGAACAGCAGTATAGTGGGTTGCAATACACAGACTTGGTCAGGCAGTTCGAAGAAGCGGGTGGAATTTGGATTCCCATCGAACCGGACAAATTTAGTACTTACGATCACAGCCATCTGTCCGAAGAGTCTGCTATACAACTATCGCAGCTTCTTGCAGAGCAGATTAGGATCTCCTCATGGCAGTAGCCCCCTCTCCTTAAAGAGCTTGATGCGTTCGCGATATGAGAAGCAATAGATGCTCTTTATAGCTTCTTCATCGCCGCCTTGTTTTGCGTAAAAGCTCGCAAACTTTGCGGCATTATCGGGGTTGAGCACCCCTCCGGAACGAACGGGTAACGGACTTAAGCCGTGCCAGCCTCCGTGAATATCGACGGAAAACAGGATTGCATTGCGTATTTGCTGGACCGACAACGATGGGTACTTGAATGCAAGCTGTGCTGCCACTCGGGCAACTTGGGGGGTTGCAAAGGAAGTCGCTTGCGTTTGGGGTCCGGTACCAGCATGCGAGCCATCGGCAACAATATCAGCATAATTCACCCCATAGTTGCTGTTGTGGTGAATGGCCCAAGGGCCGCCAGACGCCACAACGACGAGATTCGTTGTTCCGGTGAGTGCCTGCGGACAATAATGAATAGCCGTCGCATCTCCATTGAGGCCGTCATTTCCGGCGGCGACAACATAGAGTATCGATGGATTATTGCGTATCTGCTCACCAAACGGAGAATGGGCGCACGCCTGTTTTGAATAATGGCCGGTGGAGGACCAATTCAAGATTTTTGCCGTGGAATGGGATTTGATCTGAGGTAGCCAGAGACCCCCGTAGTCTGAGCAGTCTTCGCTTCCGATGGGGATAATTTTGACGTCTCCATCAGCGCCCAGGATATTTCTTGCAACCTTCAAAGCATGGTCAGCGAAGGGCACCATAGGAAGTCTGACACCGGTCTCAGTGAGACCGACAGTGCCCGATAAGAATCGGGGATTGAGTTTCCCATTCTGAGTGGGGACACTCAGCCACCCAAAAAGGCTTTGGTTGGGAGAAGCCCCTGATGGAGCAAGCGGTCCAAGGAGTAAGGACGCGGGATTGAGGGCCTCAATCACCGATGGCTCGAACCCCGATTCGCACACGATGGCCTGGGGGCTTGCTTGTGGAGGGCGAGAAAATGATTCGGTCAGTCGCCAAAGCTCTTTGGGATGAGTGAGCACGACTCGGTTGCGGGGAGCTTTGAGCAGCGGCTGCCACTTTCTATCGTAGAGGTATTGGAGCAGTATCGCGCTCTGGCTTGGATCGGAAGTTTGAATGAAGAGATGAATCAGGGAGACTTGGCCAGATGGGAGCAGGGAAATTTTCGCATAGGCGCGTTGTTTGTCAGGGTCAGCCCAGACAAACACGGTATCCGTGAACAGTTGGCCGGCCACAAATTCACGTACGCGGGTCACTGGACCCACGGAAGATTGAAGATCGGCAAATAATTCGCAGTGGCCCGCACAGCCATCATCGGAATACGGGACCCACCGATTAAAACTGAAAGGCCGCGAGAGCATTTCATTAACCGCTAGACGCGCGCGAGTGACGATTTCCCTGTGCTGAGTCTGAGGGGGCTCGGGGAGAGTGACTTTCCCGTCCAGCTTGCCGGGTTTGAAAATGTCGGCCAGATTATCGTTTTCAAAAAAATACAATGTCGACGATACGCGGAAGTCCTCGCGCGGATAGTGCAGAAATATCGACTGCGGCGAGGCAAGCTCGGCAAGGTTTTTTTCTCCCAGAATGTCAAGCTTTCCAGGGCCCACGAGCCACTCAATGGATGCCGACTGATAGAGTGCTGGGATGTCGCCAATGATTGCCTGTACCGGAACTAGATATTTATCCGCCCATTCGGCAAGGTTGCGATCTGTTTGGTTATCCTTGACACTGCGAAGCCACAGGGACGTCTTGGCTGTTCGTGCCAGCACAAGACACTCGGCAAAACTGTCGGGATTATGTTCAAGAGCATGAACAAAGCCTTCCTTTACGCAGGAACTCAAGCTGGCTTTGGCAACGCAGGCACCTTTTTCCCAGCCCGAGAAAACTTTTCCTTCCGGGCACTGACAAGTTAAGCCGTCAAACTGCCCACCATTGGCCTGGCATTTTTCTTTCACGCAGAAAAACGGATCCGAGCCGAGTGCCTGACAGGGTGGTCGGTCTGAAGCGGGTCTAGATGGGGTATCGTTGACGCCTGTGGAGCATCCCAGCAGTGACAGAATTATAATTATGCTGGCAAGTTTCATGCTTCTTCCCACTTTGGGTTGGGGGGCAATGAAACTTCCCAACCCCAGATCTGGGAATAGAATAATATTCGGGGTAGTTGGCTCACTGTACGTCAGTGTTTCCTTGTCCAAAGGCTATCTCCATGGATTAGTCCGCCGTTATTACCATACTTGAAACACATGAATCAAGGTGTTGATAAGCAAGGTCTTATATGGATACATTTGATTTTCAAAAGCGTTTGCCAGAGAGAGGCCTTGCCAACGAACCACCTTGGAGGTTTTTTGAAAAACCGCTTCATAGGAAATGGTGATGTCGTTATACATGCAATCGAAAAAGGTTCGCCTCAGCAAGGCCGGCCAACGCTAGTGTGTTGCATGGGACTGTGGGAATCAGCAGAGCGCGCGCTCGAACTGCTGTCTGTTTGCAAGGGCCATGCGGTTGCGTTCAGTTTTCGTGGGCGCGGACTCAGTTCCACGCCGGCTAAGGGCTACGATCTGGAGTCTCATGTAAGCGACTTAGAAGCTGTCATTAGCTCTCTTGATTTGAAAAGCATTTGCCTCCTCGGGTTTTCCAGGGGAGGTGCCTATGCGCTTGGTTATGCGATAAAGCGGCCGGGCGTGCTTCAAGCCCTGATTCTTGTCGACCAGCCTCCGCGGCATACGCAATTTGGAAAGGGATCGGTGGAATTTTGGGCGAATCTGATTTATCAGGGGGTGCCGGTCATCAATCATATCCGGCTTACGGCTATTAACGGTCTGGGAAAGGAGGCCAGGCAAATCGACTTTGCCAATGAACTATCTCAGTTGACCGTTCCGGTGGCCTTGTTCGTAGGCCGCTCGTCAGACAGCTCGATTCCTTCCGATTTGAGTGAGCAGGACCTTGAGTGCTACGAACAGCAAGTTTCAGGAATCAGACTTCTAGGTTTTCCTAAGGCGGGGCACATGATACCGGACGAGGATCCGGTAGGTTACGTCAGTGCTGTGAATGCCTTTCTTGATTTCCTAGGGACAGGTGGCAAAGAAAAAGCGTTTTTGCAGAAAAGGATGGGAATGGTGGGGGGAACTTTCCAGTCCTGGAAATAGCCTACTCGCTTCATCGCTAGGACAGCGGGCCTGGCTGGTAGCAGTTATCTTTTAATAGCACTTTTTTCGCTCGAACCGACACCGTGCAGACGACGGTACCGGGATTAGCCTGGACAAAATTAAACCAAGCGGTATCGGCTTTTTCCTTGATATCTAATCGGAGCCAGTGCGGGACTTGGGAATAACGCCATAGCGATTGAACGTGGGTGCCATCGTCGGCAATGTAGTCCTTGGGAAGGGCAGGCAGGGCTTCGAAGACCGCGCCTGATATAAACATGGGAAAATCATCGAGCATAGTTAAGCTTGCAATGTGATCGTGCCCTGCAAGAAGAGCGGTGATTTTTGATCGATGTCTTTTGATAATGGGCCTAATACGTTCATGAAAAGCACGTTTTTCCGTCCATGAATGGTGAATGGTATAGGGCGGGTGATGGAACACCACGAATATGAAGCGCTCGGTGGCATGAGAAAGCTCGTCATCGAACCACTCAGCCTGAATAACAGCAGTAGAAGCGTTGTCGGAATTCAGCACCAGAAAAAGAACTTCCCCATCCTTGAAGCTGTAATATTCGCCCGGCATTTTAAAAAATTTCATTTCAGCGGAATAACTGAGAGTATGGTTACCGATTGCGACCACGGGAAATTGGAAGCCTTTCCAACCCGCCCAAACTTCTTCATAAGTTCCAAAAGGAACACGATAGTTATCGCCAAGGAGCACCAGACGATCGATAGAACTGCTCTGAATAGAATCACGAACTGACTGGGTCTGCGTGTTCCATTCCCCCGCATCACCGAGAATCGCGTACTGTTGCCCTTCGGCAGGGTAATTGAAAGTCACAAAAAGACAGACACACAGAGCTAAACTAAGAAGTGTTTGGTTGTTCACAATGCCTCCATTGGGATCAGAAAAGTATGACTAGAAGATCATAACTCGAGATTGCGTTGTCTCCAACCGGCGTATCCAATTTAAGTTCGTGTTGGACCAATTTCTTCCGCTGGGATGGTGGATCGGAATGCCCGGTAGAGGATCAAGTCATAAATTATTTTAAGCCCACCGGCGATAAAGAAAGGGGCGTTGAACAATGCCGGCACAACCAGGCACGGAGCAGCAATCACGGGTGCTAGCGAAGCACCAATGGTACGGGCCACATTAGTAATTCCTGCCGCAGCGGAGCGCTCCTCCTTATCCACAACGGCCATTGTATAGGATTGACGAGTGGGCACATCCATTTGAGAGATGGAAAAGCGAAGCAGCAGCAATGCAATTGCAAAGGTTATATTGGGCATAAAAGGGACCAAAATCAGAAGTAAATTGGAGGGTAGATGGGTAAAGACCATTGTGTTGAGCAGACCGAAACGTCGGGCAACTCTTGCAGCGCTCAAAGCGGAAATCCCTGCCAGAATATTTGCGCCGAAAAAAATAGTGCCGATCCATTTAATGTCTATTCCAAATTTCACGTGAAACCAATAAGCCAAAATGCTCTGAATGATAAAGCCTCCGGCGAACGCATCGAGCGCAAAGAGTGCTGAAAGGCCGAGTACAAAACGCCGTGAGCGGGTAAGACCCAGCCAGCGTGTTTTAAGGGAATCCCTATCGATAGGGTGCTTGGTTTCAATGCTTCCTGAAAGGCCACTTAATATGGCAAAAAGAAGCAAGCCGAATGCCCCGTAGATAACAACGATGCCTCGGTAACTTTGAGAAGTTGTCAGATTTGCAGCAGCCTGCAGAAATTGGAGGATGAACCCTGAGGCCAGTGCACCCCCTGCGGTTGTAAAGGATCCTAATAGGTTGTACCAGGCAAAAGTCTGTGTTCGATGATGGGAAGGCACAAGCTCAGCGAGCGATGCTTGTTCAACGGAAAGAAACGGTCCGACCTCATTGCCGCTTGGACTGATGACTCCAACAATGGCAGCACATAACAGGACAAGAAAACTTCCGGCAGAGGCAAAGACGGCTCCAGCGCCAATCATCAATAGGGCGCCCAAAAGAAGTGTTCGTTTCCTTCCTATTCGATCAGCGTGGGTTGTAAGCCACAGAGAGATGAGAGTGTCGCCCACCAGAGTGAGGCTAAGAAGAAGCCCCACTTGTTTTTCACTCAGGCCTAAATCAACCAAATAGAAGACCAGCACTACCGAAAGCAACCCATAGGCGAAAAGGCGAATGGCGCGAGAAAGAAAAAGAATCCGGGTGTCTGTAGCGTGGAAGGGTACGCGCACCTATATAAGGTAGCACACCAGAAAGCCGGGACAACTTCAGATTTGAAACCGGGTGCATCTGTCCGTAGCACGCCAAGATGTCGGCTTTTTATAACAAGGCAGTGGAGATTGCTTCGGCCCTTGGGGCCTCGCAATGACATTTTCGGCGCGCGTCATGTACTGACGGCGGGGCTTATTGGCGGGTGCCGTCGCTGGAGTACTTGACGATGAAGCCGTCATTCGCGCCTGATCGTGGACTGCCGTCCAGAGCACCGGTTGTGTAGCCGACAACGAAAACATTGCCAGACGAATCGATCTTAATAGCTTGGACGACCGTGTTGGAAGCAGCCGCACCCAACTGCCTCGTCCATTGCTTCACTCTGGAGCTATTGAATTTGACCAGGACTAAGTCATTGGTTCCTGTGAGCGTGTTTCCGTCGATGCCGGTGTTCGCTTTAGTAGCAACATAGATATTGTTGTCGCTATCGATGGCAATTCGATAAGGACCCGTTGCGCTGGTACTCGCAAAAACAGCAGGTTCCAAGGCCCATTGCAGGGTGGTTCCCGTAAACTTCATGATGAACAGGCCAGGGAGACAAGTCGCACCGAAGGCACTATAAGAGGAGTTTTTGTAGTAGCCTCCGGTCGCATACCAATCTCTAGTGTAACCGTAGCCAGTAACGTAAATATTGTCAGCCGAGTCTGTGGCAATGCCGGTATCCACACCCGTCACACAGCTATAGTTAGTAGTGCTCAGGTCAGCATTACGTGCGAATGCTTTGCTCCCGGCACTAGAACCGGCGTTATTCTTTGCTGAAAAGTACCCACCAGGGGAACTGGTATACTGATCTTCACCGAGTACATAACTCGTACCCACTGACGTTGTTGCCATGCCATACGCTGGATTAACCTGTTTATAAATATTCTTAAGCCATTGCCGTGTTCCGCTGCTATTGTATTTTACTAGATAAGCGTCGTCCGGATACAAGTTACCAAAAGGGGCGGCACCTGAAATATAAATATTGTCAGCCGCGATAGTGACGCCGACTACGGAGACTACACCACCATCTAGCTTGGTCCATTGCTTTGTGCCACTACTGTCATACTTGGTAAGAAATAGATACGTAGGTCCATAGGTGGGAAGCGCAAGTCCATCTAAAGCGCCAGTTGTCGTTCCACCAATATATACATTGTCAGTGGAATCAACCGCAACCCCGTAGGCCTTGGTCTGTGCGCCTGCTACGCCTAACAGCTTTGTCCATTGCACGACTCCTTGACTATTGTATTTTATGAGGAATGCGTCTGTACTGCCGGTCCGCCCAACTGTATTTAGCGTTCCATTGGTCCAGCCTGCAACATAGATATTATCCGCCGAATCGCGCGTAACCGCTTGAACCGAAGAGCTGGCCCCAGAAGCCCTTAGTTGCTTTATCCCTGCCCACGCTGCCTGCGTCGATACCGTCATCGTGATTCCCGGCGACATAAGCCCATCGGCATTCACATCACAGATCCTAAATGAGTACTGCGTGTTCGGGGTAAGGCTGCTAATCGTCGTTGAAGTCGTTGAACTTGTCACCACTGTCCCGGAATTGCAGTCAGAGGGAGCGGTTGCACCTTGCTCATATGCAATCTTGAAGCTGGAAGATGAAGCGCCACTAGAGCTCCAGGATAGGGAGATGGACGTTGTACTTTCTGTTGATGCTGCAGATCGTGGATTGGGTGGCGCAGCCAAAGTGCCGGATGCGGAATATGGCAGGTAGGCGCAGCGGAAACCAATGTAGATGTAAGTGACCGCCGGCCCGTAACTCAGATACACGCCGAACACGCCGGAATAGTTGTGGTCGCCCCAGCCGCCGCCGCGATTAACGGCGCCGGCAGAAGAATTCAGGGTGCCCCAGCCTAAACCGCCGTATTCACCGCTGTTCTTAGCAGTGTATGTTCCCGACGGTCCCCATAGAAGTTTTGCAGCTGTGGTCTCTCTGGCATCCTGATTTCCATCCCACGTCTTCACAGAGAGATATCCATTTACTCCGCGGGTCGAGGAATTGTTATCCTTCACCCATTCCCAAACATTTCCTGCCACATCCCAAATGACTTCCCCACTGGTTAAGGTATGAGTACGCTTTTGTGTAAAATCACTGTCAGAATTTGTTGCACAGTTTGTATTTCCGGTGCCAGCACAAGGATCGTTATCCGTACTTGCCGCTAATGCATTCCCGGGGGAGTTATCCGAATGCCCGCGGTTTAAAGCATTACTCCCTGTGATAGCTCCGTTGCTCCAGTTGGCATACGTGCCGTCGGTATTGACCGCTCCCTCGATATCTCTTGCCAGCGCCTGCCACTGGGCATTGCTGATTAAATCGTATGCTCCACCCAGTGCCTGGCATTCCGAAATCGCCTGGTTGCGGGTAATATTTACCCAAGGCGTACCAGCTGCCCTGGACTCACCAACTAAAGAAGAACTATAGGCCTGGTTCCCAGTATCATTTCCTTCAATCTTCATCTCATACTTGGCCACGCAAAAATCCACATTCGCTCCCACGGTCGAATTCGCTCTCACCAAGACATAATTGGTCGGACAGGCTAGCTCGCTTGCTGCCTCCTGGCTGAACGTGATGTTGTAGGGCAGTGTGCTGTTACTGGGAGATTGCCCGCTGCAAATGACCCTAAGCCCCTTGGTGAAATGCTTGTTCGCAATGCAACCCACTTTGGTCGGTCCACCAGCTCCCGTGCCCGTTCTTGTCACCGTTCCAATCATCATTCCGTTTACCGGGAAATTGACGTTGGTGATGGTAATGGTATCCGTGAAAGTATTGTCCACTGTTTCCGAAGTCACACTCGAGTAAGGGGTTATCGTATAAGTGGTGCCTGCGGCGTTTGATACCACCTTGATTTGCTTCACGCTGTTGGCATCCGTCGAATTAAATTGGACACCCTGAAACGTTTTGCTTCCAAAATGAGAAGCCGTAATGCTTTTTTGGGGGATCATGAAAAAAGCTCTTTTGCTGTTGCTCTTGTACACGCCTCCACCATCCGCCTTGTAATAGAAAGTACCTGCCAAGTTTCCGGTTCCGGTGGATACCGCCTCACCATTTGAACAGGCAGCCAAATTCATCGAAAGCGAACCAGTCCAATAGCTCGTTCCCGTTACATCGTACTGCCCCGTGATGGTTAACGCTCCCGTAGTGGCGGCAATGGT
>JACQOU010000249.1 GCA_016207775.1 Deltaproteobacteria bacterium | reverse complement strand
TTCAAATTCAGTCTTAAAAGTAACATGAACCTGCTGCAGTTTGGAGATTTCTTCCCGCCAGAGCTTCTGGGAAAAATAATCCGGATCATTGCGACTAAGCCGTTCCCCCTTGAGAATATCGGCGAATGGCAAACCTTTAAGTTGAACTAGAAAGCGATTGGGCACAGTTCGATTACTGACTGGCACTGTCGACTGGCCCTTGGGGTCATTGATCTTTACGCCTGCAAAGGAGCTGCATGAACAGAAAAATAGAACCAAGAATAACTTGATTGATATATGGAACATAAGTGCCCCCCGAATCCGACAGCCCGATATTTTAAAAGATATTATGTTGGAACTTTTGAATAGTAGCATATCTGGTAGAGGGTTCAATGCAAGCTGTTTTGCGGTTACTCATCGATCCCTCCGCAATACGACCCAAAAAAATTTTGACCGCCCTTCCCTAGAACTTGGATTTCAGGAAACTGCACCACCTCTCTGCCGTACGAGACAACGTGCGCCTCTTCAGCTTGACGAGAAAAAGTTCCGAGCCAATCTTTTTGGGAAGGCGTGCCTCTGTAAGCACTCCGCGGGTCAGCTCGTCGGCCACCATATGCCTTCAAAGACATGGGACAAACCATCGCCGCTTTTGAAAATGAGCCTGCCAATATCAATGCCATGGGAGATGCGTTTCCGGCTGCCGCTCTCGTTTATTTGGATACGATTCATTCCAAAAAGCCCGATGTGCCGGGGCCGAATACTTCGTGGATAAGAGATTTTGAGTCATCTTTTTGAGCGTCCTTTGCCCGGAAACGCTCAGTCCTCCACCACGACATTAAATGGGATTTTCATCAAAGGGCTTCTCGGATCGGTGTTATAGATAACTATTTTCCCAGAGTATTTGCCAGAGACAAGCCCAAATAGGGTGAGTGTAAATTGGCGTTCTTGGCCGGGTTCGATTGAGTTGGAACCAGGATCAACCGGCACTGGTGGTTCAGTACTGCCGCTGGCTTCGCCTGAAGAAGCATTATCAATAGTAATAACATATGGCCCAAGAAACCCTTGAGGAGGGAGACTGTTTCGAATCAATTCCAAGGAATAATCCGGCACATCCGACATCAAAAATCCGAGAGTTTCTGTCCCTGCATTACGAATCGTTAAGGTGACTCTTTTCATTCGTAATGCATCTTGGCAGTAGTAGTGGCCTCCGCTCCTGATAATGTCTCTACAAACCTTCACTTTCTTGAAATCAATTGTATTTAAGTTGAGCGATATCTTTGATGTTGATCTTTTTTGAACAGTCCCTTGGGGCATTTTCAAAGTGGGATCACCAAAATTGTGAATAACAAAGGAAGGAGAGCGAGATTTTATGGTTTCGACAATCTGCTGTCCTTGTTTTAATAGAAAAAGGGTTTTCGGTTCAACACTATCATTAAACTCAAAAAGATAGTCTGACGATGCACGAACAAACAGGGTGTTTCCTCGAAATAAGTAATAGCCAGCAATATAATCACGCTCAGTGAATTTTCCAACGTTGCACGAATAAAAATCAGCGTAGAACACATTAGGGGTTGTCAGGGTGGTTTTATTTACATTGTATTGATGTTCCTGTGGCGAGCCATGTGCGTGTACATAAGCATATTGGTGGTGGCCGCTAAGTTCCTCCAAATAATTCTCATTCGGTGCAGCTTGAGCCTCGGTCTGTTCCCAATCAGCAACAATAAGCTCGTTATCTTCATCATAAATAGGAAGCGCGTTAATAGCATATAAGAATCGGAATTTGTCCAGAATACTTGCGAGCGTTTGGGGTCGCTGTTGGACTGGTTCATCGTTAAGAACTTGAGGATACAGCAAGGCTTTCTCATCAAATGATAATAGACCCGTCCTAAAGTAATGGTTCTTTTTGAAGTAGTTCTTAAGGTATTGTATTCCCTCTTCACCTTTCACCGGCGGAGTCAACCTGGAAATAACAAATGGCAATACGATGGGATTGCAAAATTTATTTCTAGAATCAAAGGCCTGATGAGTCTGGTCATAAACGCATTGATCGTACATATCATAGTAATAACTGTCGGAAGGGACTACAGTTGCAAGTAAGCCTGGATAGTAGTTAGCCGTTGGTATGTCTCCAACAAAAATCACTGCTTCAAGAACTTTATGTTTTAGGAAATACAGCCTCTTGAGATAGTTTTTCACGACTGCTAGGCTAGCGTTCACAGGAAGTACTTTCAGCGCTACATCAAAACCCGTATCTCTATTTATATCCGCTACGAACCGCTTAGTTTCTTTCTGCAATTTTCTGTAAGTCATAGAGTCAATGACAACGGCAGCAAGTCGATTCGACCGTAGGGTAGAAAACTCGGAGGACAGGAAAGAAGAAATCTCCTTTGTTGGAGTGTGCTCCTTAATACAGCCCACTAAAAACACTAAGAGCAAAATTTTTAAAAAAGTGAATTTCATGATGTCGGCCAAAGCGTAGCCAATTTATTTTCATCCAATATTTGTGCCACCCCCGTTGCGCATGTTTGATGCTAGGGTTGTGTCAAACAACTTTCCGTAACGGGCAGGATGAATCCACTGTATAGTGACTGATTTCATACGCTTATTGGCCTTCGTATTCCGTTGGAATGCTGTCTAGATAATGACGGACGTTCCAACCAGTCGGCAGTCTTGGATTTTTGGGCCTGACCTTTGTGTGCTGTTAACTGGGGCAACAGAAACCATCGTTCCGGGTGAGTGAAACAAGTGGCAATTTCTGGTCCGGAACGGCCAAGGGGCCCATCCGTTTTCATTTCACAATCCAAAGCACACCAAGTTGTTTCGCTGCCGACTGTAGAGAATTATCGCAAGTAGCCAAGAATAATCGCTCCCTAAGTGCCAGGTATAAATAAGAGGCATCATAAGAAGATAAATTATGTTGCTGCGCAAGAGGAAACACGGTCGTAAAACAATCGGCTACGGTCACAGGCAGCGATCGTATAGGCAGTTTTGCGAACAGCTCGAGAAACTCCAAAATTCCATCTAACGAAATGCGACCTCGTTTTTTTGCCTGCAGCAGTCCGTTGGTGACCTCGAGGCCCCATAATGAAGGAACAATGGCTCCATGTCTGCGCACATATTCAAGTGTTTTGTCGGAAATGCTGTTGGCCTCATCCTTAAAACACCAACGGAGAGTCATCGAGCAATCTAGTACAATGGATTTTTTCATTCTCTGCCGGCTGCAATCAAACCCTTGATCTCGATCTTGCCGAGTGCAAAGTTCTTTCGCAGTTCCTTAATCCTAGAAACTATAGAATCGAGAGTTTCCTTACCTGCTGACTCCGCGGGCGATAATATAGCAATGGGTCGACCTCGCTTGGTGATTGTAAACGTTTTGCCCTTAGCTACCAGTTCAAGCAGCTGGGACAAATTAGTTTTTGCTTCATAAGACCCAATTGTTTTTCTTTGATTCATTAGACTAGTTTATCTACTAGTCTGTTTCCAATCAATAGAAAACTGCAGGCCCTCGCGTTTGATTCGCCACTGTCAATGCAAAATCCTGGTTTACTTCGGAGGGTGAGTGCGTACCCACTGGCGTAACCTCGCCAGACCGAGCTGTCGATCGGTATCGCTAGTAATGTGGTCATTTTGATGCCGGAAATACCAAGCAACTTCGAGCGGCATATTGTTGCCGAACATTCTTGCACCCTTGGCAAGCTCTCGGGCCTGCGCCTGGGAGACCTGCAGCGCCGCCTGAAATAAACCAACCAGTGCACCCTGCACGTCATGACTGCTTGCCAGATAGCTCTTTGCGAGATTTTCAACCTGTGTCGCAATGTCTGCAGCTGCCACAGTGTCCGCTGATGGCAACTCAATTCGCGTGGGCAACTGAAATCTGACAAATCGCTCGTTGAACACGATCAAGGGAAGTGCCTCTCTACCACCGGGTACCCTTTCAACCACTTCCAATAACCAATCTCTTAAATTAGGATGAACAAGAAATGCGATGATATGTTCACAAATAAGATTGGCGTCGAATTGTATCGCGTAATAATCCGGCAGTTGCTCTGCCTGGCTAGCAGCGAACGAAAGCGTGGTATCCACAAAGAACTTCCTCAAGCGTTTGGGCGGAGATTGATTGCTAACAGGCTCGTCTAAATCCCAAGATTTTCCTTTCTGAAATGTACGCAAATGAGAACGCACTGCCCGCCAGGGACCCGAAGAAAGAGCGAGGGGATCAACCACCACCAACACTTCAGGTAAAATTCCCCGTCTCAAACTCCTCACGCTTCCTAACCCCTCTACCGGGAAATCATTAACCTGCCCTTCCATGCCAGAGGTCAGGGGAGTCGACAGGACTCCGCTGGTCAGGTGGGAAGTGGATAGGCCAATACGTGATAACGGTACAGGATAGAGGTGTGTGACAAGGGGGATATCCGCATCGAAAGTGGGCCAATTAGGATGTGGTATCCTGATGTCTCGTCGCTTTTGAACGAGAGCGCGAATCAGAATCTCTACATTCGCACTTTTTGCAACCAAATACTCGATTCCTGACCCAGCGGCGATTTCGGATGGAGAAGCCGCTCTATTGGCAGCTCGTACAAATTTGGCCCAACATTTCCAATCCATCGCGTTTAAGTGCGAGCTAGCAAAGAACGCACTGAAAACCCACCATACAGATGTGTGTATGAACACTTTTCGCATACAGTAACCCCAATATGAGGACAACGTATACACCATGACGCACCTTGACACAAATGTTTTCGCCCTCGCCAATGACTATCCAGTCTTGGTGTAACTTTTTGTTCTGGCCGATGGATAGGAAAAACAAAGGGCATTTTCAGGGAAAAGGCGGTGAAAGGCAGCGACAGAAACAAGTCTAATAAAACGGAATATATAACCATAAATATGGGTTACATGATATACTTTTATGGGTGAAAACAACCATAGAACTTTCAGAAAAATTGCTACGGTCTGCAAAGAAATACGCAGCTGCGAGAGGCCTCTCCCTCAAATCAGTCGTCGAATCTGCATTACGCACTCTATTGGAAAGTAACCGACGCCCGGTGAAATTCTCGCTCAAAGACGGCAGCGTAACCGGGAAAGGGATGTCCAATGAATTTGCTGACGCTGCTTGGGAGAAAATCCGAGCCGAGATTTACAAAGGGCGCGGGGCATGATCTGTGTTGACACAAATATTTTGGTTTACGCTCATCGCAGAGATTCACCAAACCACGCAACAGCTTTTTCAAAGCTGCGCGAACTAGCAGAGTCCGGGTTAGACTGGGCAATTCCGTGGCCTTGCATCCACGAGTTCCTGGCAGTGGTGACTCACCCGAGGATCTATCGTCCCCCGAGCACGAACGAACAATCGGTTCGACAGATTGAGCTGTGGATGGACAGTCCTACACTGAGACTGATCGGCGAAGGAAATGATTATTGGGTGAAGCTTCGTGCTCTTGCACTTATTGGAAAAGTCAGAGGCCCGGTTTTTCATGATGCCCGGATCGCAGCAATATGCATGGAATGTGGTGTGACAGTTCTGTGGACGGCTGATCGAGACTTTTCCATGCTGCCGGGAGTTCGGCTGGAAAATCCCCTCAAGAAGTAGTGTCTAGTCAATTGTGCCGTGGTTGGTTGTTACTTACGTATGCAACATATTCCACGCCATACTGCAGCCGATCTGGACAATTATCCGCCGACATGAAAAATCAGCGGCTGATTATCGACGGTGCTGATGGCGTAGCCCCATACTTGCGTATTTGCCCCAAGCCTTGCAAGGATGGCTTTAAGCTGGACAATTTTTTTTTGATCGCTTTTGCTCAAAGGCCTTAATTCAGAATGGGTATGAAAAACAAGAATATTAGTGACTTCTTGAAAGTTAATTTTTTCCTTCCTGCAAAGACCGTGAAAGGCTTTCGCTGCTGATTCGCCGGAAGCCTGGTCAACATTACTATCCGTAAAAATTGCAGTAGCTTTTTTCCCTGATTGGGTCTCTACGACGATCGCGGAAACTTCTACTTCTTTTGATTGCGCTGCTGTTCTGAAATACGTTTCGAGTTCTTCTCGTACTACTCCTGCTTTCTTTGCAACACTATCGAGATCGGCTTCTAATATTCCCTCGTAGTACGTTCTATTTCTTTGAACATACTTGCGCCTTTTAGCCAGTTTTTGAAGAAGTTTCATTAGATCCTGCTCTGGTTTGCTAAACTCTGAAAATCTAACAACGGTTTGAGTTGCTAGAGGATCTCCCGACTGTCCAATTAAACTGACATACTTGCCGGAAAGGCGTTCCCAAGCCTTTATTCCCCAGTCCTTCCATGCAGAATATTCGATTGGTGTCGGATCGGGTGTTACTGAGCTGATAGCATCGCCACAATCTGGCCCACCTAAGAGGCGTCCAGCAAGAAGAGCTAGGACCAAAAGATTTAGTCGCATTTGCATTTTACCAAGAATATCACTTTTCGCTGCTAAGGCAGAGATTACTCCGAGTCCAGCTCTTCTGCGTCCTCTTACGTCTCTTCGGGCTGGGCCTTGGCTTTTTTCTTGGCGATTTTTTTCTTTTTCAAGGGGAGAGTCAATTCACTTTCGTCGGAGTCTTCAGAATCATCCGCATCCTCCTCATCTTTGGCGACATCGGGAGGCGGGATTTCGCCCGGTTCACTGCGCGCGCGCGGTTTTGAGTGTTCCTCTCGAGGGGGTGGTACCACGGCCTGTGGTGTAAAAGCGGCGCTTTTTCTTGGCTGCGTGCCTTCCAAAGGTAGCTGCATTCTCACTTTTGGTTTATTGTCAGCCGGCTGTGAACTGATCACACGGTTCACAGTCTGTTTCGGTTCACGGGCCTGGGGTTTGAAAAGAACATAACTAAGCAAAGCGGCTATTCCAAAGCCAAGAAGCCAAATCTTTCTTTTTCCACCCGCTGACGCTGGTTCGTCCAATTTTTCGGTTTTATTATCGGCGTGGTCCGACACGGAGTCAGCCGCCGGCATCTCTTTGCGCGATCTGAGAACGAGTTCTTCCGGCGAGATCCCTGACAGTTCCTCTGGAACAAGATTCGCTTTTGGTTCGTTATCATTGGGCCCAATTTGACGTCTTTCCGGAACGGGGACATTTTCCGAAGCCGGTTTATTGGGGCCGCGCCTGTCGAACTCTTCAAATTGTCCTAAAATTTTCCAGCCCGCCGAACTCTTTGCACCTTTGGGAGGTACTTTGTAAGCGTAATCACTTCTCGTGATAATTTTTTTAGAAAGCAGCAGCTCAATGTCCCGCAGGGAAAACGGCCCCTTGGGTGTTCGCTGGATTAAGACAATCCATTTAGATTCTTGTTCCATTTCAATCAAAGACTACTGAGACAGTTTGACTAGCTGTGTATGGAGGTGATCATTTGATGCAAGAATTTCCTTAGAAAAAATGTTGGTGGGCTTACCCTTGAAATCGGTCACTCGCCCGCCAGCCTCCTTAACCAGGATGGTGCCTGCCGCCACATCCCAAGGACTCAATCCTCGCTCCCAAAACCCATCATAGCGACCACAGGATACGTAGGCCAGATCCAAGGCAGCCGCACCCGGCCGCCTGACACCAAGAGCCACCTCATTCATTTTTCGAAAAATTTCCATTTCCTCCCGGAGTCGTTCACCTTTTGCGTAATAAAAGCCCGTACCGAGCAGTGCTTCATGGATACTTCTTGTATGCGAAACCTTAATCTTCTTGCCATTTAGCGTTGCTCCCGCTCCCTCCACACCGCAAAAGAGCTCATTCATAGAGGGATGGTAAACCACGCCGATTTTTCCCGCACCCTGCTCGTATACCCCGATAGATACGCAAAACCAGGGGAAACTGTGCGCGTAATTACTCGTTCCGTCGAGAGGGTCCAAAACCCAAGTCAACAATCCTGTTCCCTGGAATTCACCACTTTCTTCTGTAATTATCGAACTTTTAGGGTATTTCCTGAAGATATTCTTTATCAAGTAATCCTCGGCTTGTTTGTCCGCCTCGGTGACAATTCCCGCGTTTTCTTTAACCTGAATATGATGGAGTTTTCCCAATTTTCTCAGCAATATTCGGCCTGCTCCCCTGGCAAGTTGGATAGTAAACTGTACAAGCTCTTGAGGTACCTGGATCCGTTTCTTGGGCCTAGGCCTCATGGTGCCCGGCTTAGACCTCATGGTGCGCCAAGCTTTCGTTTTGCTGCTGCTGCCGTAGTTTCATAGCTACGCAGAGCTTCGGCTGCTGCTTCACGTTTCAGAGCTTCTACTGCGGCCTGGTTACGGGCTAGCTTGAGCTCATACTGTCGTCGCTGGTTGCGCTCAATTTCCACATCGAGAATCAGTTGATTAATTTTATTTTCCAACTCCTTGATTGATTTCTTGAGAAATTGCGCGAACTCTTCGTTATCAAAGGCAATTGCTTTAAGCGGTTCCTTCTGTTCACGAAAAAAGCATAATGTCTTGCGAATAACCAAATCGATGGGATTTTGTTCTCTGATCCAATCATTATCAGTTGCCAGTTTCTCTCGAAAAAAAAGGATCCTGAAAAGATGCTTGGAAAAGTTGCGATCCTTAGTCGCCTGTCCACGCGCCACGGCTTCAAAAAAGGCAATAAAGGGACCGTTATCAGGAAGCAGTTCTGAACAATTGATTGGCAATTGATAGGATGTGACTTCAGGAATAGCCGCAATAGCCAGATTGGCAAACAATATAACGATTAGCAGGAGTGCTCTCATTCCCATTTCCTCCAAAAGGCGGTTCCAAAGAACAAAATGCAACAAAAAAACAACATTCTTCTGTTGGTTGCTTTGCAAAGTCTTTAATATCTTCGAATCAACGTGTAAAGTTGGCAAGTATGTTATTTCAACGGGAGTTCGACTTTACTGTTGTGGGAGATGAGCCTGCCGGCCTTTGGTGTTTGCGGGAGCTTGCCCGCCTATTCCCATGGGCTAGGCTTGGCTGGGTTTCTCTCGGCGTTGGGTCGGACAATGTGCTTGTGCCTCAGGCTGCAAGCCAGGTTTTCAATTTGAACAGCTCTGTGCCATGGCATCCTGAAATTCTCCTGAGGAGGCGACCTATCACCTGGAGCACAGAGACCCTAAAAGAAGTTTTTCCGTCATTACCCCAGTCGCTATTTAATGGCGATCTTGCGGATCCTTATCTGGGTCGCCAAATGCATCACCTTGCTGACACGGCTCTTCGCAAACACCCAGAGCTAGTGAGCTGTACCGCTGCAATTTGGAAACGGATCGGGCGAACCCCAACGTTAAGCCCCCAGTCTTGTCTTGCCTCAACGTTGCTTGCGACAGAAATGTGTTGTTGGAATCCGGTTGTTGAAATTCCCAGCACGGTACAGCGCATGGTTCTCGCCTCGGATGTTCGACTTGCAGCCATGGAAAATCGACGTTCTATAAATTATCTCAGTTTTACTGATCAGACTGAATTTTCTACCCGCCACCTGCTTTTTAATCACACGATCAGCACAGGGCTGCAGTGGACAGAGTCCTGTGCGCGTTTCTGTTTAAACGTGGATCCCAGTGCACTGGCCCGGCAGCGCTCTTATAGCATCCGGTTGGTGGTTGCCCCTCAAGGCGTGCCGACAACCTTGCAGCCGCTCACAGTCCTGATTGACACAGATGAAGTTCCCGATAACTCGGAAATCTGGCCCATCGAGTGCTTTAAGCAGGGAGATAAGACGGAATTGATACTCCATGTGCACGATGTATATCCATCTTCTGCCGAATCCGTTTTGCATAAAATAAAGAATTCCCTGAAAAGAGCTTTCCGAATTCTGCCATTCTTAACAGATAGAATTGAGTCTTTTTCTGTTCCGCTCGATTTGGAAAGCTGTGGCGATCAGTCCATGCGCCTTAGGGCTATGAGCCGTATTGAGGATACATCCATAGAACTTTATTCCACCACTGTGCTGGGATGCTCGACTCGATGGCCTACTGCTTTTTGGCTGGCGCCTAATATTCATTGCCATTTACCCTATCCAGTTGGCCCATTGATTGTCGCCCGGGCACTGCTTCGTGAGCTGGATCGGAGGCTGGGAAAGCGGCGTATTCGGCAGGCGGGTCAGAACGAAGCCCAGCTTGCTGGAGTCACCAAGATCCAGTAAACCTTTGGAGAGCACTCAAAAATGCCTTTTCTTGATTTGAAATTGAAATTGGCCAATGCCATCAGTGAACATTTCGGTAAACACATAGACCCTCAGACACTGCAAGCCGAACTGGTGAGCCCGCCGAATGTGGCACTCGGTCACGTTGCCCTACCCTGTTACAAGCTTTCCAAGGACTTAACGAGACCCGCCCAGGAAATTGCCAAAGAACTTGCAGCTCATCTGTCCGGTGTTGGGTATTGTGCGACCGTTGCCGGCCCGTACGTAAACATAAAGTTTGATCCAGTGGCTCTCTATAATTCGACCGTTTCCCTTATCTATGAAGCCCAATCCCGATACGGGTCCGATAGCAGTGGCGCGAGACAGTGCGTAGTGCTTGAATACTGCTCACCAAACATTGCAAAAAAGCTTGCTTTCCAACATATCCGAAGCTCGCTTATCGGAAATACGCTTGCAAGTGTTTACCGCTATCTAGGGTATGAAATAAAGCGAATCAACTTTGTCGGGGATTGGGGTTCCCAATTTGCAAGACTTTTGACTGCCGTGGAGCTGTGGGGTGATAGAAGCCGGTTAAACCCATCAAATATATCGGATTCAATGGACCATTTGTTTTCGATCTACGTGAAATTTCACAAGGAGCTGGAAGCCAATCCCACTCTCATTGAAGAGGTTGGCCGGAATTTGAAGCGACTTGAACAGGGTGAAAGCAAATGGTTAGAAACCTGGCAGGTCATTCGAAAAATTAGCCTTGCGGCAATGGACCAAACCCTCAGCAGAATGGATGTACAGTTCGACTATGTTGAGGGAGAAAGTCAGTACATCGAGGCAATCGAAAAAACGCTGGAGGAAATTAAAAGCAAGACGGGAGCACGTCCCAGTGAGGGTGCGTTTGTTGTCGATCTGCCGGGCATGGAGACCCCAGCGCTGATACAAAAGCGGGACGGCACAACGTTATATCTAACGCGTGATATTGCTGCCGCAATGGACCGCTTTCAACGTTTCCAATTTAATCGAAGCCTCTACGTCGTATCAGAACAACAACGCCTTCATTTCCGCCAATTGTTTGGTGTGCTCACGAAGATGGGATTTCAGTGGGCGGATAGGCTCGAACATATTTCCTTCGGAACCGTATTGTTTGGCGCTGGAAAAATGTCCACGCGTGAGGGCAATGTTGTTTTTCTGGACGATCTGCTCAATGAAGCTCGCGAACTTGCGGTTGCGGAATGTGCGGCCAAAAATCCTGATCTGAAAGATAAAACTGAAGTCGCTGAAATGGTGGGAGTGGGTGCGGTTATTTTCGGAGAGCTGTCAGCCCACCGAACACGCGATATCAATTTTGACTGGAAATCAGCGCTTTCGCTGGACGGTGAGACAGGTCCTTATGTTCAGTATGCAGCAGTACGATGCAGCTCCTTATTGGAAAAGGCGGCTGAGCGGAAAACTCAGGTTGAGACTTTCGAGCCAATCGCTCAGCATGCATTTGCTCCCGAGGAGGAAGTTCTTTTGTTGGAGTTGTCAAAATTTCGTGCAAGCCTTCACAGAGTCGTAACAGAAAATGAGCCTTACCATCTTACCCACGCTTTGATTGACCTGACGAAAGCTTTTAACCGGTTTTATTACCAGCTGCCAGTTTTACAGGCCACAGACACAGCACAAAGAAACGTTCGGTTGGCGTTGGTGCGCTCCACTCACCAGGTGCTTGTAAACGGTCTAACACTATTGGGTATCAGGTGTCCGAAAGAAATGTGAATAATTGTCATTGCGAGGAGCAAAGCGACGAAGCAATCTCGTCGAGGTTGCGTCGGACGTGTGGTCCTCACAACAACAATATTCGGAAAATACTCATCGTTCGATTTAGCAGTCTGGGTGATATCGTGATGAGCACGGCTCTAATCCGGTGCCTTAGGCAGGCTTACCCAAGCGCTCAAATTGACATGGTTGTGAGAGAGGATTTCTTAGATATTATCCGGCACAATCCCCATCTCGATCGGAAGATCGGATTAGACCGACGATCAGGCTTGCGTGGCCTTTATCGGTTGACGGCCCAAATAAACCGCGAACGTTATGATCTTATCTACGACGCGCATTGGAGCCTGCGCACATTATTTATCAGGCCGTGGCTTAAAGCCGACTATTTCTGTAAATTTGAGAAGCATTATTTGCGCCGAGCTTTAGCCCTAACGTTTAAGATGCCACTGCTTACGGGCATGGATCGAATGCTCGTGCGCTACCTCGACCCGCTAAAACCCTTCGGAGTGATATGGGACGCGCAAGGGCCTGAGCTATTTCTCGATGAGCACAGTGTATCGGCAGTCCACCTGGAGGATTTTTCTGAGAACGTCCCCTGGATCGGTGTGATTCCATCGGCTCAATGGCCCGGTAAAAGGTGGCCTGCGGAACGGTTCAGAACGCTGGTACAAAAAATAGTGGAGCATTCGCCCTATACCACGATTGTTTTTGGTGGAAATAATGATCATTTTTGTGCTGATATCTGTAAGGGCATGCCCCCATCGAGGGTCATGAACACGCAAGGACGGCTGTCTATCCTTGAAGCGGCTGCCATCATGAAAAAATGCCGACTAGTGGTTGCAAACGATACGGGGCTCATGCATGTCGCCGACGGCCTGAATATTCCTTGTGTCCTTATCCTTGGGCCGACCTCGAAGGAATTGGGTTGCCTGCCGTTTCATCCGAGAAGCCGAATCGTTGAGCAGACGCTTTGGTGCCGCCCTTGCTCCAAAAACGGGCAAGCTCCCTGTTTAAGGTCAGAGCGCTACTGTTTGACAGCGATTAGTAGCGAAAGAGTGTGGCAGGAATGTGAGGCTCTGATGGGTGAGGTCCCATAAGATGGTGAGTGTGCTCTATTCGTTCGTTTACTTTCTCTTTTTTCTGATGGTGTGTGCGATGGCACCTTATTCACCTAAATTCCGCCGTCTTCTCGTTAGCCGTCGAGGTCTTTGCGCAAGAATTCGAAAATGGAAACAAACTCTGGTTTCTGCTCCTGACACTCTGTATTGGTTTCACGTCTCTTCCAGTGGAGAATTTGAACAATGTTTACCGATTATGGACGCGATTCGGGCATCCACGCCAACACTTCCTATTTTCCTTTCGTACTTCTCTCCCAGCGCTGAGAAAGCCGTTCGTTTTGAGCTCGACAGAAGAAAAGCTGCAGGGCTTGCTCCCGGTTGGGATCACTCGGACTACAGTCCCTTTGATTTTTCGATCCATGTGCGTTCTTATTTGAATGCTTTGCGGCCCAGTCATTTTATTTGCATTCACCGTGAAATCTGGCCGGGTATCTTATTAGAATGCAAGCGAAGAAATATTCCTCGGTACTTGTTTGCTACGTACTTTCCAAAAGAGAGACATTTTTTTTGGTTGCGCCGATGGCTTGAGCAGTACGACTTCATAGGGACCACGACTGTCGAAACCACCGAGTTGTTGAAATCTATTCTAAGTAAGCCGGTCATTCATACATTGGGCGATCCGCGGGTAGATCGGGTCATGACCCGGAAACGGATGTCGGTGACGGGTTCTTGGGAACACTATTTTTCGGAGCAGAACGTGCTAGTGCTAGCCAGCCTGTGGAATGAGGATTTCGAAGAAATACGAGAAGCTCTGGAAACATGGCAGTATGAAGCGCCCCGGTGGCGACTGGCGCTCATCCCCCATGAGCCTTGTTCTCAATTTGTCAAAAAACTTCTCAAGTGGGGAGAACAGACCGGTCTTAGATTCAGACTTTGGTCAAGTTGGGTGAAAAACCCGGATACAAGTTCACATCTTGTCGTCGATTGTGTGGGACAACTTGCTGAACTTTACCGGGTAGCCTCTATTGTCTTTGTGGGCGGCAGCTTCCGCGCTCGTGTTCATAACGTGCTTGAACCGGCCGCTTATCAGAAAGCGATTGTCACAGGACCCTTCATTCAAAACTCTCTGGAAGCAATCGAAATGCACTCCAAAGGCATGTTGATTCGTACCCTCAACGGACAAGATTTTCTTTCAAACCTGCGCACCCTGTCCTCGGATACTGCCAACTTGCAGGAACAGTCCCTCAAGGCCGCAAGTTTTCTCGCTGAGCGCAGTGGCGCTTCCATTCGATACGCCGACATCATTCGGTACGGCCTTCCTTTGTGATCCAATTAGTTGTTATCGAGGTTTTCAATGAATTCAGAAGGCTTTCGGTTCTTCGACGGATCAGGCGCTCAGTCGCCGCCTCCAAATGTCCTTCCAGATTCTCCCATTTGGTCCAGTTTCTTCGGAGTGGCACCAGGAGGAAGCTGAAAACGCCTATCATCTAAGGCCGTAGAGGAGGCCGAAGTTGCCGTGTCGGTATTCAGATTGACATTGAACACATCAAGCCCCATGTCGGAAGGTTTTTTGAAATCTTTGCTTTTATCGACATAGTTATTCTGGCTTGAAGTGGCAATGGTTCCAGTGCCATCCGCCCCAATATTGGCAATCACCGTATCGACAAAGCTACCCATGTGGCGAACTCCCTTAAGATAATAGGCTCCCGAGGACGCTACTCTGCGTTCAACATAACCGACTTCATCCGTTAAGCCGCCCCTACCTGTTTGGTCACCCATGAAGCTATTTCCGAATTGACGGTTATATAGAACCTTGATCTCCTTGCTGGCGCCGAATACATCGTCGGCAGTATCTCCCTTGGTATTCCAAATGACGACAATCGTTTCACTCCTTGGGGCATAGTCGTTTACACCCATGGAGCTCTGAAGATTGGTAAAGGTTGCCTCTCCTTTGGTGCTGGTGTCGGTACCTGCCCAAGCCAATTTCGCTACGACATTGTCATTTACAGTCACTGACGCCGCATAATCATATCCCTTGCCATCGTAGGTGGAATCCGAAGAAGCAGCCGCAAGAGTCATCGCAATCGTCACACCCGTCCCCGTACCTTTAGGTTTCATTGTTTTTGTCACGGTAACAGGAATGCTGGACAACTTATCGCTCATCTCCGCTTTCATGTGACAAAGGAATTCTTCAGGGATGGCAGCCATCATTTTTAAGTTATTAATGGCGAAGTTCAATCGCTTAATAGGCCATGGCTTTTGGCTGCTAAACCCAGTAATTGCGCTCATGGCTGCGGTGCGACTTGTTAGGCAGGCCTGGTGCGCAGCACTCTCAGCACCCTCACCTTCTCCTCGTCCTTGCTCTCCCTGCCCCCGGTCCCGACCTTGGCCCTGCTCACCTTCCCCACCGCCGGGCGGTTCTGCGATTCCGAGTCTGGTAACAGTAAGAAAAACAATGAGAACGAAAACTTTTATTAGATGTTTTTGTTTCAACATATCGGTTCCCTTCTTTCGAGGAGATCCTTCGGGCCTAAAGGCCCTCAGGATAAATTCTGTCGCGGTTCACGCGACAGAATTTAATTAGGATTAATTTGGCTTGGAAGTGCTCCTGCAACGGTATCCGAGCCGGTATTCGATGAACTGCTCGACCCGCAAGCACTCAGTCCCAACATACCGGCGATGCCCACCAACCAAACGTATGCGGATTGCACACCCTTACTTTTTTCCTGCTCGGTCTTCGACTGATTCACTTGCGCGCATGAAATGAGAAGCGCGAAGGCGAACACATAAAACCAAACCCCGGACTTGCTTTTTCGCATACGTTCCTCCAAAAAATAGATAAATAGATAATGAGGTAACAACCCTCCCCTGATAGGTCGGTACCTTGCCCATTATTCTAAACCCTATCCCAAGCCCTCAAGAGAGTCGGTCTCAATTGTGTAATGGGTGCCCAAAGTTAGACGGATAATTTAATATTTTTCACAATTCAGTGCCATGCAATGAAACTTTGAAGATTTTTCCACAAAGTATTATTTCTAAAAACGTTTTCGCTGCTATCTGTTGCCCAGCGGTTCAGCCTTTGGGTTCTGGATGAACCGTAACATCGGCATCGGGAACCAGGATCTGGATGGCTGCTTCAACCT
>JACQOU010000248.1 GCA_016207775.1 Deltaproteobacteria bacterium | reverse complement strand
TTTTATATATTAATTTTTATTATTGCGACCTACTTAGCTATGTCGTAATATAGGATAAGAATGAAAACCCTTACAGGCGAAATGATGCTCTCGGCTTTCAAGTGCCTTGATAAATACCTCACGCAACCGGTACGGATTATTGTCGGAGGTGGGGGGGCTATGACTCTTGCCCACCATTTTCCTCTCAGCACCGCAGATATCGATGGAATCCCGGCGGCGGGCATGTCCGTCACTGAGTTGGATTGTCTCATCAAAAAGGTGGCCTCGGAACTATCCCTCCAAGTGGATTGGTTAAATCCCTATTACTCAACGTTCGCACACGTACTTCCGGCAGATTACGGATCGCGGCTGATTACTGTCGCTAAGTTTTCTCACCTAACCGTGGAGGCACTTTCAAAGGAAGATCTTCTTATCATGAAATGTTTTGCAGGAAGACAAAAAGACGTTGTGCACGCCCGAGCGCTTGTTCGAGGCGGAGCGAAAATCGCTTTTGTCAGGAATCATATTGAGTTTCTGAAAAGCCGTCGGATTCCGAAAGCAGACCAAGCCTTAGATTTTCTAAGTGAGACGGAAGCCTTCTTCGCCGAAAAGGATGAGTGAGCTCTGTGAAAGGGTTGAAAATTATCCCGAGCCACGGGGATCTGAAACTTGGTTATGAAAAACTGTTGCATAAACATCCTTCAGCCCCTTCGGAAACCGAGCTGGCTCGCTACTCTCAGTGGAGTCGCTTTGATCCTCGGCTGGCAGAAATCTGTGTCATCTATCTCAGCAATACTTGGGAAAAACTGAATCCTATCAGTTTGCGAAAGGCTCTTTTAATGGAACCATGGCCATCAGCCCAGGCAGTGCTTTTTGAGTTCGTTTCCCAAGTGATAGCAACTCTTAAAAAAGAACAGCTCAGATTATTTCGTTGCTGGAGCCGCACCGTAACGTTGGGTTTTGCCAAAGCCTTCACGGAACAGTTTTTTATCGGATTAAGGCAGCTGGGCGCAACCACAATGACGGATGACGCACGATTTTCCCTGGCCGAATACTGCAAATGGGGTTATCTGAGCCGAGAGATTCTTATTCCTAAGGGGCGCAGGGCCCAATCTGGTCGATCTTTCTCACTAACCCATGAAACCCGACAGGAAATACTCAAATCCCTATTGGAAAAATCTACCCGGATTACCACAGAAGATTATTGGAAGGCCTTAGAGCACTGTATTTCTCGCAGACAAGCAGAAAGAGATTTGACCAGCAACCAGCTACTCAAACCAAAGGGTCACACAAAAGCGAGATACTTCGTAAAACGATAGCAGGGGTCACGCATAAGACACAATCCCTGGGCTTCCCATTCTTCTCTTGGTGGGAACCTTGTTTATTCGAAGGCGGGCTTGATACGATTATTTAGTTTCATTCTTCCGTTTAATCGATGAGATCTGAACGATTGCCCCAATTGAAAAATTGCTTGCGTACTCGCCCCATTATACATGACACTCCGCACTAAGTTACTCCGCGCAACTTTCTGCTGTTGGAAACAAAGAGTGTGTGGGGTTTTTCAAGTGGAGGAAATTATGTCGTATAAAAAGAACTTGCTGTTGGTAAGTTGGTTCGTGTTGACATTTCTTGTGACGGGTTATTCGGCTCCCGATGTTAAAAAAGTGAAAGTAGCCCAATGCACGCTTGGCGTAGAGGCAAAAGGTCTTCTTGGTTCTTTGAGTAAGAAACAAGCCGAGGAATTTCGTAGCGCAACTTTGGTGGTGACACAGGATTATCCTAAGACAAACAGTCCTGTTTCGCCTAATTTTAAAGTGGGTGTTTCAGCTCAGGCAAAGAACGGGAAAGAACTGATACCGATAAGATGGCTCTCTAGAGTGATGGCGTTACCCATTGAAAATGGATTCGTTGTTAGCTACTCGCCTGCCGTAGCAAGCCGCGGGGCGGATTCTTTCTTGCTTGCAATTACCGAAGAGGGTTCTGACTTCATGAATTTTTCAACGCTTGCGGAAGAGGGAAAGACGTATAAATTGCCCCATGAAGTTTCGTGCGAAGTAATAGCCGAGCCGTTTGAGCCAGAAAAGGGCGACGAGCCGATGGATGTCTCCCGATTGTCTGCTGACGAGTTGGCCCAGGCAATCGACAATTTTATCGGTAGGAAAACTCGCCGCATCTATGATGCTAAAGGCACTTTAAACTTGGATAGGGACCAGCTTAATGCAAAAGTTGCTCGGGAAGTTGAAAAGATGAATCCGGGAAAGCAATGCCAGAAGGTAAGAAGTTGGCTCACGAGTGCAGTCGATTACACCGGAAAAGTGTTTGGTTATAGAGTGAGTGGAGTTTGCAACGACATCTTCAGGGAAAAAGTGACCAGGACTACTTCAGAGGGCAAGTATGTTACTCCGTACTATCAAGGGACTCACCTGTATTTCGATGCAGGCAAACGAGAACTTCAGTTGCAAAAGCCAGCGAAGTTCGAGCGCCCTGGTTACTCCAAATGGGTCAAGAAAGAGAATTCTTAGAGTAGCGTCGCTCTACGCTTGACTTGAAGTCGTAACAACATCGCTGCCGGGACCCGGCAGCGATGTTGTTTCTTATACACAGTGGCGAATGCCTACGGCTCAAAGGGACCCCCAAACTCTTATTAAACTCTGGGTCATCGAAAAACTCGACCAGCTAACTAAGGCCCGTGGAAAAACGGCGGTCGGTTAATTGTGGTGTCGACTCTTAACATTGTTTCTCCTGCCAATCCTAGGTCAGTGCTATGGAATAGTTTGCACGAGGAATTACCGATAAGTGAGAAGCCCAAGACCATTTTGGGCAGTTACCAATAGCAACACGAAAGGCGGAACTTCTGCTTGCATAGAGCTTTAAAAAACTTGAGAGATGGCATACTGCTGATGATTAGCATCATTTCGGTTCTTTCAATTGTTGATCAGTCAGCAAACGTAGCTGAAGCCTCGTCCATTTGCGCGCGGCTATTAGGAAGGCTTGCCCAACAGCTCCGCTTCTTGCCCATGCAGCGGTACGTGGTCATCGTGGACGCCTACTCTTCTGCAAGCCAATTACCCGGGCAGTTTGAAAAACTTGGATACAAGGTCATTCACGTGCAGTCTTCCCCTCGCACCCCAGAATGGTACGGTCCCCTTCGCAAGGCCGATTTTGTCTTCGAGGGCAACTTAAGCCACTTGGTCCGCGAATTACAACAGTATCCAATTGATGCGGTCATGAATGGAACCGATAAAGCCCTTAGCCTGGCAGACAATCTCGCCTATCGTCTAAGGATGCCAAACAACGGACTTCGTCTTAGTGGCGCCCGAAGAAATAAGTATTTGCAGGTTCTGGCCTTGGCTCGCAACCACGTTCCAGTCGCGGAATCTTTTGCCTCTGCAAAATTGGATGAACTATTGAAATGGGTAGAGCGACGTGAAAAGTGGCCTGTTGTTGTCAAGCCAACAGAAAGCAGCGGATCAGATGGGATCCACGTCTGTCGAAATCGGGACGAAGTAATCTCTGCCTACCGAAGTCTCTATGGCAAACAAAACGGAGATGGCGGCACAAATACTGAAGTAATGGTTCAGGAATACCTGACAGGCAGGGAATACATTGTCGACACTGTCAGCTCTAACGGTATTCATCTCATTACGGATATTTGGGAATACCGGAAAACAGAGGTCCCAGTATCTACTGGAGGAAAAGCCGTAATATACGATTACGCTGAACTGGTTCCCATCGAAAAAGCCCCTAAAGAATTGGTCGAATACGGGAAACAGACGTTGGGCGCCTTGCGAATTCGTCACGGGGCCTCACATCTTGAAATTATGATGACTACTCAAGGCCCCCGTTTGGTTGAAGCAAACCCCAGAATTGCTGGTGTCGGTTTGCCGGCGTATGTCGAAGCAGCAGGGAACGATAATCCAACACAAATTACAGCTGAAGCAATGGTGTCCAGCGAAAAGTTTCACCAGAGACTTCGACAGCCGACAAAATCAATTCAGCCGGGCCGTATCGTCATCCTTATTTCGGCTCACACTGGCATTGTTAAGAACGTTCGACACCTGGCAGAGCTGCAGAGTCTACCCTCTTATCAGAGCCACAAGGTTTTGGACGCTGGAAAACGTTTGGCCGTTACAGAGAACTTGGATACCTCTCCGGGCATTGTGTTCCTCACCCATCCGGATCCAACCCAAGTGGAAAAAGATTATCAGCAGATCAGGCGATGGGAATCGCAAGGATTTTTCGAGTTGGAATAAAATCGGGGCGGGGAGAAGCCAAGTGAACTTAGCGGACACGCACCATATCTTCCGATACTTCTTAATCATTTTCTTACCAGACCGTTCGAGAACGGTCATTTATTGAGGGTTCTTTTCGTCGAAAAACAGTGGTCGGCGCGCCAGGTCGCGGAGTTTACCGGCTGGTCGAAGACGTCCGTCATAGGAGCCATTGCCAATTTAGGGCTTCACCGAGACAGGAAGCCCTACATTAAAGAACCCTACGGCTGGAAGTTGCTGAACGGCAATCTTGTGCCACATATTCGGGAACGCAAGGTTATTAAGACTATTATGCGGCTTAAGTCGGACGGCTACACAGCCAATCGAATTGCCACATTTTTGAACGAACGGGTAGTGCCCACAAAGAACAGGAAACGATGGGAGCACAAAACAATCAAGGCGATTCTCGAACGTGAACGCCGGGCGTAGACGTTCTCGCCCCAGCACCAACTGGGAATGAGTGCTTTAGTATCATCTGTATGGTGAGTATACTTCAAATTTGTCGCTCCAGCAAGGCACCTGGCCTTTATCTAGCGATTCCCGCCGAGGCGCTCAGCGTAACAAAAACCGGCGTATATGCGGGAAAACAGGACAGACCTTCCAGGATTTCGGATAATTTTTACGGGAACTAGAGTCTGTTGTGCATCATGAGACG
>JACQOU010000229.1 GCA_016207775.1 Deltaproteobacteria bacterium | reverse complement strand
TCAGGGAGCTCACCGTCGCCGGGCTGCCATTTATCTTTGAGCAGTTCTAGAAGTTTTTTGGATGGCAAAGAACTTGTTTCAAGAATAGGCTTTATCAACGTCTTGCCCCGTAGCACTTTGGGCCATGCCTCGTTGAGAAGACCATT
Source organism: Deltaproteobacteria bacterium (assembly GCA_016207775.1). Classification (GTDB taxonomy): domain Bacteria; phylum Bdellovibrionota; class FAC87; order UBA2466; family UBA2466; genus JACQOU01. The sequence continues at coordinate 3,103 of JACQOU010000229.1, read as the reverse complement.
ACTCAAACCATGCAGTCCGGCAGACAAAACCTGAGTCACTCCCGTTCGATTGGTAAAATAAATGACTTCTTGTAATGTCCCTACCAGCATATTAAAGGGGTTGTATTTGTCGGATGCGCCGCGAACAGACTGGATGTAATCGGAAGCAGTCACATCGCTTTTAAGGAATGCTTCTACCAGTTGTCCCCGCGAAAAAGTGCCGTTTCTCGACTGACCCAGATCACGAACATTCGTCACAATGCCAAAGCGACCCTCTGTCGTAATTCCGAGCCAGGTCCCATTTCCCTCCAAGTCTTTTCCTGCGATTATTCTTGGATCTTCCCGACGGATATGAACAGGGATTGTTGGTCGCTCAAAAAACTCATCGCGATTTAGCGCGAGGATAAAAGGATAATCACTATGAACAGACAGAGCAAGAAAGGCCACACACATTTAATTTTCCCTTGGACAACGGGCCCTTTCCAGCAGTTACGTTGGAAAGGGCCCTTTAACTGTTATTCAAGTAGCAACGGGTTTTTCAATATAATCATCACTGCCATTGCGCCACTTAAATAATGTTCCCTTGGTTCTTCTTGTTCCAGTTCCCAGGGGTCACGTGTTCCTAATTCATTGATGAGTTTTTGAACATGTCCCTCACCTTCGTTGTACCCCTTAATGGATAAACGCCAGTCCCGAAATGGTCTTTGTTTATAAAAATTCATGTGTCGCAGATATCGCATCGCTGCGTCGGTTTCTAATTCTGCATTCAATCTTTCATCGACCTGGTAATCATCGCTTACGGCAAGATTATATCGGCGGGCTGTAATCTTGATAAACCCCCAGATACCTGCCCCACTGCTTTTTGCTTTGCCGATATAAGTATTCTTATAACCAGATTCAAACAAAGGAACGGCGATCAGTTCCGCCGGCATCTTGTATTGGGCAATTTTTCTTTCAATCATCGGCCGATAAGTCTCCATACGGGCGATTCCTTCTTTCATTCTTTTTCTTCCCTCAGGAGAACCCGCAAATCGGTTTAGCCATTTGAGCACGAGCTCGTTGACAGACAACGGGATCTCACTCTGCGCGGAGGCTATTAACGCTTGGGCTTGTTGTAATGAGATGGTTCTGTCTTGCACCGCAGAGCCTGAGGCAAACGCAACAGATGCCAAAAAGGCAACAGTACCTAACCCAAGTCCCACAGGCAGCCGCCTGTGAACTTTCATTTTTCCGTATTTGCACAACATTTCTACTCTCCTTAGTAAGTGCGACCGGTCGCTAGCCATTCCTGTGGTACCGGCAGGACGGTATCTAGCTCCGACCGCGGTTTCAGCCACCCGCAACAGGCAGCCGGCGTATCCCTGGAATGAAACGCACCGACGGCCTATCAGTGCCTCATCGCAGGCGAACTCTTGAAGTGTTTCCAAAAAACGTGCCCACAAATAGACAGTGGGATTCCAAAAAAAGAGGCATTTAAGAAATTCGACTAAATAAATCCACACGGTATCGAGTTGTCGGTGGTGTTGAAGCTCATGAGAAACAGCAAGGCGATAATCCCCGGGGTGGGACAAAAGTTCTTCAGGCACCACAACGTAAGCAAAACCGCCGAGTCGGGTTGAAAAAGGAATCTTAACAGCTGCAGTGGAAAGAATTCTCAATTTTTTTGTTGATCGAATTTCAATTTGTTTTCCAAGAAATGTTTTAAGAAGAAAACGTTGCCTGCCCAAACGAAGGGCAAACAAACCAATCCCTATCCCAATGGTCGCAAGGACGGTTAACAAAAGAACGAGGCTCACACGAACATGTGGAACAAGCGTTGCTGTGGGCTCTGCGCTATGGCGCTTCGCAATCGAGATAACGGCATAGGTCGGGCGCCCGGGGCCCTCGACTCCTGACCAAACTTGAGCTTTGGGCTGCCAATGGACGTCTCTGGGCAAAGTCACTTGGATGATGGGAATCACCAGAGCAGCAACTAAAGTAATTTGCGAAAGAACGAGCCAGTGCCGATTACGAACAAAAATTCCCGCCCTGACTAAGCAATAATAAACCAACCGCACGCATAGCAAGCCGATTGCTAGGAGCAGCGCCATTTGAAAATAGATCGCCAGAGCATAAAGACTCTGCTGCATTATCGGTTGCTCCCTAAAACAAGACTGCGGATGGACTTAAGCTCTTCAGGCCCCAAATCACCGTCATCCAAAAGCCTGCGCACAAGTGAGGCAGGAGTCCCATCAAACACTTTTTCCACGAGGTGGCGAAGACTTGCTGCCTCATATTTTTCTTTCGTAACGCAGGGAATATATATGTGACCACGACCGCCTTTTTCGCTCCTTAAGACCCCTTTTTTCTCAAGAATTCTTAGAATGGTGGAAACCGAAGTGTACGCAAGCTTTCTTTGGACCGGCAGTTTTTCCAAAACGGCATGTACGGAGCCGCCACCCAACTTCCAAAGGATGCTCATCAATTCCAACTCAACTTCGGTCAACAACGCTGAGTTGTTTTTTTCAGTTCTCTTGTTAGTCATCCGGCCTCCAACCATAAAAAGAATAACTAAACTATTAGTTGTTGGCAACTAAAACTTTAGTTACAGCAATCTGGGAATTCCCCTTTGGCTTCTGTGATGCTATGGTACGCTTCTTGAGAGGTGGGAGGAATAAATAATGTCCCGAATAATCAGTAAGCAGGAGTTGGTTCCTGCTATTTTTGAATACGTCGTCTCGGCGCCCGATATTGCTTCAAAGGCTCAGCCAGGTCATTTCGTTATTGTAATGGCGGACGAACAAGGGGAGCGCATTCCGCTCACGATTGCTGATAGCGATAGCAAAGCCGGAACCGTGACGCTCGTGATGATGGTAGTGGGTACCTCTACTCGAAAGTTATCTCACCTTAAGGAAGGTGAGAATTTCTATGCTCTCCTGGGCCCCCTCGGACAGCCCTCTCACATTGAAAACTTTGGGTCTGTCATTATGGTCGCAGGCGGCGTCGGGGCTGCTCCCATTTTTCCAATTGCCAAGAAATTAAAAGAAACAGGAAATAAGGTCATCACCATTCATGGAGCGAGAAGCTCAAATTTACTTTTCTGGGAGGAAAAGCTCAAAGCAGTAAGCCATGAGTACATTTTGAC
>JACQOU010000232.1 GCA_016207775.1 Deltaproteobacteria bacterium | reverse complement strand
GTCTGCGCTATCGCAGTCTCCCTTAACTAAGTTTAGGATCGCGAAATCGCGGTAAAACCGCGCCATCTTCCGTGGAGGAAATTTAAGCCTTTCGATCTGGTGCAATCTCGTTCGTGCCCTTTCCGTTTCGCCGGTCGTGTAGGCATAAATAAAATCGGAGATCGCCACACTGTAATGACTGGGTGATATCTTTTCTGCTTTCACAATATAATCTAGCGCAATGGGAACAAGTTTTGGCTGGCTTTCTTTCAAAAGCCCAATAGCCACTTCAGACCAGGTTGCCGCTGATTCGGGGTGGGCGTCCAACTCGGCAAAAGCCAGGCTCAATCGGCTGTGCAGTTGAACCAGACGTGATTGCAAGCCGATGGAAAGAAAAACGACATAACAAAGGCCCACAACACTCGCAATGTGTTGCCGGAAAAGTTTTTGATGAGCGGAAAGATGCTTGGCTTTCGAATCACACCGCTTAAGGAGCGACAAGGCTCCTTGCACAAGCAGTGCATAGAAGGGCAATGCGGCAAAATACCAGTAGTGTTCTGACCCGATGTTGACATTGGGAACCGCCAGATAAAATGAAACGCTAGCGAAAAAAAGCCCCCCCCACACCCTCCACCAACCGGTGATGCGGATAAGAGCCAAGCAAAACAAAATCCAGCTAAACAGAACGGTCCAAGAGAGAAGAAATCCCCAACCCGCTCCAAGTCCCTCTCTTTCGAGAAGCCGAAGGCTGGTAAGTCCCCGCCCCAGCAATAATTTTTGAACGCCCTCGACAAGCGCTCGTGCGGCTATCCGAACATGCGTATCAAAAGACAGCACACCAAGGCCAACATTATGAACGTATGAGTACTGGGAAGTACCATCTTTTGCTGCCTGTATGACCAGTACGGTTACACCAAGCACGGCAAACCCGACTACGAAGAACGAAAAGCGCAGTTTTTCAAAACGAGGGATTTTTTTCCCTGAAAAGAAAAACAAGAAACAACCCATGGGGACAATGAACACAAAAATTTCCTTGCTCAAAGCCGAAAACGTCCAGGCGACAAACAAGCCTATATAATTTAGGGAGATGCGAACCCTGTCATTGCGAGCACAAGCCTCCTTGTCATTGCGAGGCGAAGCCGAAGCAATCTTCTGGCAAAAATAAAACGCCACCAGCGCAAACAACGTTCCAATCACCTCTCCCCTGAACTGGGCAATCACGATGGTTTCAGAATGGATGGGGCTAATTGCAAAAAGCAATGCAGCCCATGGAACCCAAGTGCGATCCAAAGCCAACCGGCTGCAAAGAAGGAGAGAATTGAGGCAAAAAAAGATAACAACCAGCGCGTGCAAAATAATTGAAAGAAGCCTTTGACCGAACACACCATGATCCAGCCAATATCCGAACGCGATAAAAAGATTGGCAATCGGTTTAGTGTACTGGTGTTGAAACGTAAAACAATCGGCAATCGTCGCAACGGTGGAAAGGTCGCTATTAGCCTGGATGAATTCCCTATCATCGTGCAAGAAATCGCCGCGCATAATAGAAAAAAAAGAAAAAAAACTCAAAAGAGCGAGCAGTGGAACAAATCTAACTGGCTTATTAAACCATCTCATCATGGGCTCCCCCACGGTTCACTAATCGGTAAAATTGTGGAATTTCGATACTCTACAGTAATATTTATTTTTAGGTTGATTTCTTCGGTGCTGAGCGTTACAAGCGGAGTACTTATAAGCTGAACAATCTTGGGGTTGGGAACGTGAGTGAGGATAGAGGTGATGGCCCCTTGTCCCCCGAATCCGGTTCCCGTACAGACTGACCTGGCAACGCTTTCGAAATCCCTCAGTCCAAAATCCAAAGCAATTTTTACCCTGCTTTTGGCAGGCTTTTTGCCGCTTGCCGGCGCCCTTCCTCTTTTTCTGTGGTTCGGGCAAAAGCAGTGGATCGATGAGCATATCCATTCTGGTCTCGAGGGTGCCTGGGTAGTCATCGCTTTTGTGCTGGGTTTTTTTCTAATCCGAGTTAAGCCCAGACAACCCCACTATCCCTGGATAGTAGCTTCATTTATCAGCTCTGGAATTATCAGCGGATTTCACAGCCTGCTGCCGGTATCCCCCGCTTTTTTTTGTTCCCAAGGACTTTCAACATTTATTGGAGGCAGTCTAATTGCACTCGTATGGCTTCCCTCATGGGCTTCCGAAAGTGTGCTGAAGAAATTAGTTCCCACACTTGCGGCCATTGCAAGTTTTAGCCTTGGCTTGTGGCTGTATCGACATCCGTATAACCTTCCCGTTTTCCAATTGCCGTCGCCTCCGCTGGAAACGGCTGCGTTTCTCAATATCCTTGGAGCTGCAGCCTACCTGACTGCAGCCACCTATTTTGTGCACCTCTATCGCAAAGAGGCTAGGGCAAATTACCTTATTTTTGCGAGTTACTGTTTGCTTTTCGGAGTTTCAGGAATCCTGTTGGGCATCTGCGTGTTTTGGGATGCCGTGTGCTGGTATCTACACTTTCTGCGCTTTGCCGCCTGTTTGGTCGTTTTGGAAGTCTTATTTTCCATGTACCAAAAAATGCACAAGGAACTTCTCAAATCACACCTCTTGCTTGAAAAGAGAGTGGGCGAAAGAACATTGGCTTTGCGTACAGCGGCCGAACAGCTACAAAAGGAAATTGAAGAACGTAAACAAAGGGAAGACCGCCTCAAATTTATGACCGATGAACTTAAGCGGTCGTATCAAGAGGTTGAGCAATTTAGTTATGTAGCGTCTCACGATCTAAAAGAGCCGCTTCGGACCATACGCACCTACCTTGAACTGCTGAATCGGTACACTCGCAACGTATTGGATTCGGATTCCAAAGAGGCCTTGGACTGCGCACTGGATTGCTCCCACCGAATGCAAACTCTTATTGATTCGCTCTTGCAATATGCCCGTGTTGTTCATCACGAAGCTCCTAGCAAAGAAGTGGATCTGGAGGAAGTGTTTCATATCACACTTTCAAACCTCAATGCAGCCATCCATGACAGCAAGGCAATCATTGTGGCCAACGACCTCCCAAAAGTTGTGGGCGATCGCATGCAATTGATTCAGCTGTTTCAGAATCTTATTGGAAACGCACTCAAATTTAAGGGAAAGCAGCCTCCACGCATTGAAGTGACTTGCAGACGAGCCGCACAGCTTTTTGAGTTTTGTATAAAGGATAACGGGATAGGATTTAAACAAGAAGAGGCAGTTCGAATTTTTAAGGGATTCCAGCGACTTCATGGACGGGCGGAGTATTCAGGCTCTGGAATCGGTCTGGCAATCTGTAAGAAGATCGCTAACCGCCACGGAGGGACCATTTGGGCGGAATCCGAACCCGCTAACGGCGCTGCGTTCTATTTTACTCTCACTGCAGCGTGCGATTTTGGAGTGGGGGGCGGCCTGGAGACTGAGAACGTGCTCACTCTGCCGCTTGGGAAACAGTGCTGACGGACATTGCCTCATCAGCAATCGCCGGTGGAGCCTACTGTGTGGAAATTTGTTTAATGGGCTTTTCAAGCATTCAGTGTAATTCTCCCGTCGTGATGGGCCGCATGGTGCATGGAGCACAAGATTTGTAAGTTATCGACGGTACTGGCCCCACCTTTTGCCACTGGAGTACGGTGATGGTAGTGCAGCCACTGGCGTTGGCTGCATCTTCTCCCATCACTTCCCACATAAGCGCATTGATTGCCGTTCCTTTTGATAATTTCATGCCTTACAGCGGCGCGGATTGTGCCGGCTACTTTTGGAGGCTGCTTATTTCCTGAGGAAATCGTTTTTGCTCTCTTGGCTTTTTCCGTGGGATCAAATTTTTCTCTGGTCACTTTCGCGACGAAGGCAATTACGTCGGAAAGTGTGGCATTGCGGCCGAGCTTTTGCGAGAGTATATCTTTGAGCGCAAGCAGGTTGCTCTCGGTTTCGTCATCAATGGGGACTTTAAGTTCAGATAGCTTTTCAGCAACGGGTTTGATTTTCTCTTTTGGGTGCGCGTTTGGATTTACCGCTGCCACTTCTTTTTCTAGCGCGGCTTGAGGAAGAGTTTTTGCCTTCTCGATCCAGTGCTGTTGATTTTCCGGTGTAAGGATTGGTGCTATCCGTCGTGCCTGCGACAAGCTTAGATCGCCCTGTGTGACTGCCTGCTTGAGCTGTGGGACTTTTTCCGAGGTGTCGGCAACACTTTTGAAATAATAACTTTGGGCCTTGCTCAATTTGAGCACACGCTCACAGTACTCAAAGATGCCGGAACAGTTTAGCTCGGGAAATACTCTGTTGCGCCTCATCTCCATCAGCACACAAAGTAGTGCTGCTTCGGTGCGAAGGTAATCGGCTGCTAATGCTTTTGCTTTGTTATCTAATTGTAAAGTTAAGTTGTTCATGAACTCCTTATACCACGACTTTTATCGTATATTTTTTTGCGTTATACGCCTATTTACGGAGTCAGTTTGAGCATGGGGAGGCGGGGGTAGGGGAGAGCAAACAACCGCCCGTTGTCAAAGAAGACAGACGACTATAAGGGTCTAATAGGCAGCTCTGTTAGAGCCACTTTAAACAAAACCTATTTATGACTTTTGGCTGTCAACTAAAAAACAGCGGACGCTATCTACGATCTCCTACCATCAGAGCGAGCACCAAATCCCACACGAAACTGAGGCCGTACAGGACGCTCCCTAACCTTATCCTGTAACGCTTTGCCTCCATACCATTAAGCCCCCTATCCCGAAATACTAATCAGTTTCCTCATTTATGACGATACGTATATGACCGAAAATGCGAGGAATATGGACGACTTTGAGAAAGAACTAAGGGCTGGATTCCTTGACGAAGCGGCTGGACTTTTGGCTGATGCTGAACAGTGTTTCCTCAACCTGGAAACCGCCAAAGAGGATCCCCAGATTTTGGAGAAAATTTTTCGTCTTGCCCATAACTTAAAGGGAAGCGCGCGAGCAGTAGGCTTTAATCAGATGGCGGAGTTCACGCACGAACTGGAATCACTGATACTCAAGATAAAGAAACGGGAAATGGAGATTACCGACGCAGCGATAAATCTTTTACTCCGCTGCAACGATCATCTGGGTGCCACCATTCAAGCATTAAAGAAAGATATGGATGCCCAGGTCGATAGCTCGTCCCTGCTATCCGACATCGCACACATCCTATCCCCTTCCGCTTTGCCACAGCAGCAGCCAACTGCCACTTCCACTTTGACAGAGCAGCCAACTACGGCCCCCGCTTTGGCAGAGCAACCAACGACAGCTTCCACTTTGGCAGAACAGCCAACTACGGCACCCACTTTGGCAGAGCAGCCGACGGCGGCGGTTTCCACTTTGCCACAACAACCCACAGTAGCTGCACCTGCGCAACCACAACCCAGCCCTGGCCCTACGCCAGTGGACCTCGATCGACCCAAAAGTGCTTCTACGGCACCCACACCACAAAAAGCGGCTAACCAAGAGCCAGAGAGTATCCGAATTTCCACTGACAGGATTGAAGAAATTGTAAACAAGGTGGGAGAACTTGTCCTGTTGGTGGGTGCCCTTCGCCAACAAAAAGACTCAATCGGTGATGTGAATGTCCACAAAACTGTCGACCAACTGGTACAGGTGACTAAAGGCGTGCAAGATCTGTCGCTCGGACTGCGGATGGTTCCGCTTCGCCAAACTTTCCAAAAAATGAACCGAATCGTCAGAGATGTTTCAAAAGCCGTTAACAAAGACGTCAGACTAGTCATATCGGGGGAAGACACAGAGCTCGACAAGACCGTTGTGGAGCGTATCGCGGATCCGCTTGTGCATTTGGTTAGAAACGCCGTGGATCACGGCCTTGAGTCGCCTGAAGAAAGAGCTCAAGCGGGCAAGCCTTCTCAGGGAACTGTTCAGTTGTCCGCTTATCACCGCAGTGGTTATGTGATTATTGAGGTCGCAGAGGACGGTCGCGGAATGGATTCTCAGAAGCTTATTGCAAAAGCAAAAGAGAAAGGCCTTTTGCGGGCCGATCAAAGTCTAAGTCACGAAGACGCTTATCAGCTTATTTTTGCGCCAGGCTTTTCCACAAAAGCTGAAGTGAGCAACATCTCCGGACGCGGAGTGGGCATGGATGTTGTCAAACACAACGTTGCCGAGCTCAAAGGGGATATAGAGATCGATACTGCCCTGGGGAAGGGAACGTGTTTCCGTATCTGGATGCCGCTCACCCTGTCGATAATTGACGGAATGGTTATCCGTAGCGAGGCCGAGCGGTACGTAATTCCGATGGCTCATGTGGCAGAGTCTTTGCAACCAAAAGATCACGATGTCCATTTTATAACAGGACTCGGAGAAGTACTGAATTTGCGTGGCGAACAACTCCCGCTTTATCGACTTGGTCCTGTGCTCGGTCGCAAGAATGCTGTGCGACCAACCTCTCAGTCGCTTGCCATCGTGGTGAGAACCGCTCGCAAGCCGTTTTCTGTACTTGTCGACGACATTGTAGGACAGCAGCAAGTAGTGATTAAAAGGCTGGGCCGGGAAGTGCAAAACATTCGCGGTTTAACCGGTGGAGCGGTCATGACTGATGGCCAAGTGGCGCTCATTTTGGATTTTCCAGAGCTTGTTCAAAAACAAAATCCGATCAGCTTTTGGAAAGGTATCAATGGATAACGAACTCAAACTGCAGACCACACAGAGAGTACTGTGTTTTTCCCTGGGGAAGCTGGAGTACGCGATCCCTTTAATAAGTGTACGTGAAGTAATTGCCATACCTGTCATCACTTCGGTTCCCTATACTCCGCCCCACTTTTTAGGCATCATGAATCTGCGGGGCCAGATTCTTTCCGTCATTGATTTGAGAATGAAATTCAGTTTGAAGAGTTCACGTACGGAGGAAACAGCAGTCGTCATCTGTGATTTGCAATCTCTTTGCGTGGGTTTTGTGGTTGATTCAGTAAACTTCGTCCTAGAGGTGCAGGAGAACTCAACACGGCCCAATCCTCAGCTTGTTCCTCCTGCAACGAATGATTGCATAGTCAGTCTAATCAATAATAACGACAGGCTGATCATGCTTTTGGATATCGCAAAGGCATTAAACCTGGAAGATCACTCTGCCCTCAACAAGGCAAGTGCGCTTCAACGAGCGGCATAGCTTTTAGCAAAAGAGGCATATATGAAAATAAATAATCTGCCCGTTGAGAAAAAGATCATGGCGATAGGCTATTTGTCCAGCGCGGTCATCTTGGCGGTCCTCGTCACTTACCTCTCGTGCATGAAACTCATCTCCAATTCAGGGGATCGATTCAGTCGCGCAACCCAAAGTTACGTCGCAATAGACAGGGCAGCGATTGCTTTTAACGATGTTGGCGCTGAGCTTTCGCGTCTGGTAGGAAAGAGCGGATCGGAATTTAGGTGGGACTCCAAAACAATGGCCGAGCCGGATCTCACCTCTTTACTCGCTCAATCACAGGAGTGGAGCGCCAACCCTGAAACAGTCGCCGCACTCGCCCAAGTGATTGACCTTCATAAGAAACGCTTAATGACTATTGAAAAAGAGTTTCGGATTTTGGTGGCTTCCGATGAGAGCAGGGCCAAGCATTTTTACCACTCACAATACCGCGCTACACGAGATCAAATTGGAGAATTATTCGATAAAACGAGACGGCTTGCGGCCTCTGACACAAAAACTTTTCAAAAAAGGCAGGCGGATACCGCCTACCTGGCAACAGGCCTTCTACTTGCTGTTTTATGTTTGGGACTTCTCAGTGTACTGCTTTTTTCAAAAAAGATTGCCTCCATGCTTTCTCATGCTCTCACCCAAGCCATCGCCCAGCTTAAGCGCCAATCCGAGGAGGTAAAGGTGGCTGCAGCAAGTATCTCACAGGCCTCTCAGGATCTTGCCCAATCGGCCACCGAGCAAGCATCCGCTTTACAGCAAACCGCAGCTTCCACTGAGGAAACCAATGCAATGGTCTCTCGAAATGCAGACAATGCAGCGAAAGCAGGTGTTGTATCCAATGAGAGTTACGAAGTTGCGATTGGCGGCAAAGACGTAGTGGAACAGATGATCACAGCTATCCAAGAAATTAGTCATAGTAACCAGGCACTCATCGCCCAGCTTCAAGGCACTACTCAACGAAATGCCGAAATCATTGGAGTGATAAATGATATGGCAAACAGGACGAAAGTCATCAACGACATCGCATTCCAAACCAAATTGCTATCCTTTAATGCTTCGGTGGAAGCCGCACGTGCAGGAGAGCATGGCAAGGGCTTTGCGGTGGTGGCAGAGGAAGTCGGAAATCTTGCACAGTTAAGTCACAATGCCGCTAAAGAAATTACTCAAATGCTTGATTCAAGCACAAAGAAAGTGGAAGCACTTGCGCTGGAGACAAAAAATGCGGTTGAATCCTTCTTGAGCGAGACGACTGCAAAAGTGAACATGGGTATGGCAGTAGCCGGCCAATGCGGCAAATCTCTTGAAGCTATTGTGGGGAAGGCCTCCAATCTGAATGTGATGATCAACGACATATCAACTGCCACGAAAGAACAGGCTATCGGTGTTCGGGAAATAACAAAAGCCATGAATCAACTGGATCAGGTCACTCATCGCAACACGACTGTATTTCAACAAACTGCAAAATCGTCCGGACAACTTCTGGCACAGGCAGAAACTCTACAGATTATTGTCCATAAGCTAGGTGCGATTATCCGCGGGGGAAAGATGGCCGGTACTGAAAAAGACATTGTTCCCCCCAAAGCAATCCCCAAGGCTGAACCCGAGTCCAATGCACCCCCTTTGAACGTCAATGACCCAGGCCCCAACGTGATTCCCATAAAAGGGGACAGACTTCGGTTCACAAAGTTATCCAAAAACAAAACACCCCATTCGGAAGACGTTCCTTCGGAAAACGACCCGCGCTTTAACGACGTTTAAGCTATTCTGAAAAGGTACATCCTTCCTTTTCAGAAGCATCCTTCTGAAAAGGAAGGATGACCCTTTTCAGAGGGGAACCGGTTAGATGCGAAATGCGCTGCAACCAACGACTCTTATCGACGAGATGCTGGAACTTGTATCCGAAATTACAGGTTTACAGTTCGGTCAACGGCAGACGGCGATGGTGCAGTCCCGGCTCACCAAACGCATGCTGGATTTGGGATTCGCAACCCCTGAACAATACATTCAGTATTTACGTAGATACTCAGAGTCTGAGGTCGTAGCCTTGATTTCGATTCTGACAACTCATCACACACAGTTCTTCCGGGAATTTCATCATTTTGAGTTTCTCAAGCGGGAAGGCCTTCCGCGGATTATCGAGAACATGAAAAACCGCGGTGAGAATACCATTCATGTCTGGTCTGCAGCCTGTAGTCGAGGCCAGGAAGCCTACTCGTTGTCTATGTTTCTCGCTCACCATTTAAAGGAAATGGCACCGCAAATCTCTTATAAGATATTTGGCTGTGATATTGACCCGCAGTCCATCTCTTTTGCACAGAATGGAGTGTACCGGTGGAACGAGATCAAAGAGGTCCCGGCAATCTATTTGAACAATCATTGGCAAAGAGGCACTGCAGCCATTTCTCATTTTGTAAAAGCCAGACGATCGTTGAAAAGCCCGTGTCATTTTGCCGTAGACAATCTGCTTGAACCCAGTGCCCTGCCACCCAACGAGCATTTCCATATAGTTTTCTGCCGTAATGTATTTATTTACTTTGCTCCCGACCAGATCCGTTCCATTACTCAAAACATACTGAAACGCTTAAGCCCATTTGGTCTCATTTTTATAGGAATTTCGGAAACCCTGGACGGTTTATCGCTTCCTATTAGGTATCTGGGCGAGTCCATCTATGGACATCGCGGACACGCCCTAAAACCAGTGCAGAAACCGACGGTTTCCACCCCTTCAGTCAGCGCAGTTTCCAAGGTGCCCGTGCTTCAAGAAAAAAAGGAAGTATCGAGCAAATCTCATAGAATCACTCGGATCCTTTGCGTCGACGATTCCCCTACGGTGCTGGCTTTACTGAAGCGCATACTGACCCCTGAACATGGCTTTGAAGTGGTGGCTACGGCAAAAAATGGGCTTGAGGCAAAAGAAATGCTAAAAGCTGCTAAAGTGGATGCCGTCACGTTAGATCTGCACATGCCTGAGCAAGATGGTATCAGCTATTTGGCGGCCAATGCGTCTGCCTCTCATCCGCCAATTGTTATCGTCAGCTCAGTCTCTCGTTCAGATGCTGAAGTCGGCATGAGAGCACTGGAATTGGGTGCACATGACTTTGTAGAAAAACCAACACTTGTAAACTTCTCTGAAAAAGCCGACGAAATTCGCACCAAACTGCGGGCCGTCCTTTTGAATGCTTCCTATCGAACGAGAAAAATAAGCACAATAGAAAAGGCCTTTGCACACGAAATAAGAATAAAATCCCCAGAAAAAAAGTTAAGAGTCATTCTAAGCTCCTGGGTCGATCGAGAAAAAATAATCGAAATTATTGGAAATCTGAAACCCCCTCAGCCACCCACATTGGTTCTTATGGTTGGGGCAACAACACTGCTCGAAAAAATGAAGGAATCGATTGCCAAGGCGGGTACCCCGATAAGCATACCGAATGATCTCGGGGATCTGCTACCCGATCAGTTTTACCTCAGTGACTATTCGGAATCTTTTTCAAAAACACAATCAATCCATAGCCACAAGAAAACGTCGGTGTTGGTGCTTGGGGTAATGCCTGAAGCTGTGCGCACTCAATTGCTTCATTGGCCTAACATCCAGCTCGTTGTAGAGGACCTGGGGCCTGACGCGCCGTCCGAGCACCAAACCTTTCAAAATAAAGCTGCTTTTGTGGTGACTTACTCGAGTTTCGCCTACGAATCCAACCTTTATTTGAGCGAGGATTAGTCGCAATCCAAACCAAACTGTCTTATAATAGGAATAATACCTCCCCAACATGTCATCCCAAGCAGCAAAGCCGATTTCTTCAGCCATCGACAATTTTGATGTCCGCACGGTTTTTCCTTTTATCCAGGCCACCATTGATACACTGAGAGTGCAATGCAAGATTGTCGTAAGACCGGGTAAGCCGTATTTCAAAACGAAATCAGAGAATCTGCCGATTGACATTGCGGCCGTGGTGGGACTTGCAAGCCGCACACTCAATGGCTCTGTTGCAATTTGTTTTACCAAGAAAATGTTCTTGGCAATCATGGGGAGCATGCTGGACGAGAAATTTGAAGAAATTACCAAGGAAATGCAAGACGGCGCTGCTGAGCTCTTGAACATTATTTTTGGTCAAGCGAAAAAAATGTTGAATGACAAGGGGTATGAGGTGGAACGGGCCATCCCCACGATTATCAGGGGCGATAACATCACTGTGACCTATCTGACCACCGGCCAGACCATCGTCCTCCCCTTCGACACTAATTTAGGACCTTTTCACATCGAAATTACGACCGAGCAGCCGGGCAAAAAGTACTGAAAAGTATTTTTGTCAAATCATCAAGAAGATAAAGGGTCTTTATGTTTCCAAAAGATATCCGCATTCTAATCGTCGATGACATGCTTACGATGAGAAAAATAGTTCAAAAGATTCTCACCGATCTTGGCTTTACGAATATAACGGCCGCTGAGGACGGACAAAAAGCATGGGAAAAGATCACCGGCACAGTGAACTCGGCCCTGCCCTATCAGCTCATTATTTCCGACGTCAATATGCCCAATCTCAACGGGATGGAGCTTCTAAAGAAAGTTAAGACGATCGACCAAATGAAACCAGTCCCCTTTATTTTCCTTTCTGCTGAGGGTGAGAAGAAAATTGTGGTTGAAGCCATCCAATCGGGAGCAACCACTTACATCCTCAAGCCGTTCACTCCTCAGAGTTTTTCTGAAAAACTCAAGGCGGCTTACGATGCCCATTCGACGGCAAAAGCCGCTTGATTCACTTCTTCTGCCAATTGTCATTCTATTAGTTTTTGCTGCATATTATTGTCACCGCTTCCTGGGAGCCCCTGCCCTTCTCGAGGGTGATAGCCTTCAAAACATTTACTTCCGATTGCATGAAGCTCTGGTCAAAGCTGACCATAATCCCTATCAATGGGACTACTCAGCCTTCATGCCTTTCATTGGCCAAAATAACCCGATTATCAAATTAGTAAGCTTGGCTACTCCCTTCGCAATGAAAAGCGCCTCCGCTGTGGCACAGGCATTTACCGTCAACGTGGTTGTCAGCATAATCCTCCTATGGCTTCTGTCGTGCTCGGTATTCCTATTCATGCGATTTCAACAACTCAGCATATTGGGCTCGATGCTTGGCGCTATTGTGGTTTCATATACGGGCTTCCACCTCGTCGGTGTAAGAGAGTTTGATCATTTTTATTTAATGTCTTTTATCGCCGTGGGCCCGACGCTTCTTTGTTTCAACCAAATGATAGAATCCAACAATAAAATCGTTTGGACATCTGCAGCCGCTCTGATTATTGGCTTGTCGCTGCTGGGAGGGACCAATGCTCCACTGTATTACTACTTACCCGTATTTTTGCTTCTCCCCTTCTTAAAACAGGGGAGGGTTGCCGCTTGGAAATCCCTAGGGTGGCAACTCGGTGCTGCGGCTTTAGGGATTGGCATCGCCAGCCAGACACTTTTCCCGGCGGTAACCTTCCTGCCGCTGACGAATCGCTCTCAGCTTTCCTTTTTCGATCCTGTGCCTGTCCGCTTATGGGAAATTATCCAATCAATTTTATTTCGAGACTGGGCCCTGCACACGCCCATGCATTATCATGAAATGGATCACTTCATTGGACTGCCTGTCCTCGTCCTGTTTATTTTTGGATGTTACAGCACGCTGACTTCAAAAGAAAAAAAATTTCGGCCGATCGCCTTGCTCATGGTGGCGTGTCTTGCTTTTTCGACCTTAGTTGAACTGCAGCCGTATCTTCCAAAATGGGTTGCAGCACCCATTGCTTTTATTTTCGAAAAAGTTTCCATTCGCTTTCCACATCGATTTTTCATGGCATGGCTTTTTCCCGTCGCTTATTTC
>JACQOU010000231.1 GCA_016207775.1 Deltaproteobacteria bacterium | reverse complement strand
GGTAGAGTATGTCACTTGAGAATCATGAAAAACAGTCCACCAATCATGCCGTACTCAATCTGGAAAATGCGTCTATCAGCTTTGGTGGACTAAAGGCAGTTTGCGATTTTAATCTTCATCTGAAGCCGCAGGAACTTTGTGGGTTGATTGGCCCCAACGGAGCCGGGAAGACCACTGTTTTTAATCTCATTACTGGCGTCTATGGTTTGGATTCGGGAGACGTAAAGCTCTCAGGCGAATCTCTGAAAGGTCTACCTCCTTACGAAATCACGAAGCGTGGGATTGCCCGCACTTTCCAAAATATTCGACTTTTTGGCGAACTCAATGTTCTGAACAATGTGCTCATCTCTTTTCATATGAGGGTTTCGTACAGCTATCCCTCCATTGTATTGCGTTCCAGACGGTTTTACTCGACGGAACAAGAATATATTGAGCGGGCAACGGTTCTGCTCTCGCTGTTTGGACTGGAAGACCGGCTTGACGATCGTGCTGGGAGTCTTTGCTATGGAGATCAAAGGAGACTCGAGATTGCGCGCGCTCTGGCCACCGAGCCTAAAGTATTGCTTTTGGATGAGCCAGGGGCAGGTCTGAACCCCCAGGAAAAAGATGAGTTGATGGCAACCATTTCCAATATCCGAAACAAATATAAGGTGACTATCTTGCTTATCGAGCATGATATGAAAGTCGTCATGGGGATTTCCGAGCGGATTGTAGTTCTGGACCATGGTGAAACCATAGCGGAAGGGACTCCACGAGAGATACAAAACAACGCTCGCGTCATTGAGGCTTATCTGGGTGCTGCCTGAGCAGGATTTTTTTATGACCTTGGACGTAAAAGATCTTTCGGTAAGTTATGGCCCTATAAGCGCAGTGCGCCAAGTCGCTCTTGAGGTGAATCCCGGAGAAATTGTTGCATTGATTGGCGCCAATGGTGCTGGGAAAACAACCATACTCAAAACCATCTCAGGGCTACTGCGCTCTCATGCGGGCGAAATTCGTTTTGGCGATATCAATATTACCAAAATGAAACCGCACAAGATCGTGGACTTGGGAATTTCTCACGTACCGGAAAGGCGTGGAATTTTTGCTAATTTAACCGTTTACGAAAACCTGCTAATGGGGGCGTTTACGCGCGATCTTCGTGCCGTAGAGCTGGACGAAGTCTACGAGTTATTTCCCATTCTCAAGGAAAGAAGGAAACAGGTGGCAGGGACGCTTTCGGGTGGAGAACAGCAAATGCTTGCCATCAGTCGAGCGCTTCTATCCAAGCCCAGACTCATGTTGCTCGACGAGCCTTCCTTAGGGCTCGCTCCTCAAATTTCAAAAAATATATTTGAGACCATTCAACGCATTAACAGTGCTGGGACCACTGTACTGCTTGTAGAGCAAAATGCCCACGCAGCACTCCGAATTTCCCACCGGGGTTACGTCCTTGAAGTGGGTGAGATTGTCTGCGCTGATAAATCTGAAAACTTGCTAAAAAATGACCTCGTGAAAAAAGCCTACCTCGGCGAAAACTAAGAATCTGAAAATCAGTACTACTTCTTTGCGATGCCACGCCCCAATCCAAGCATGTAGTCGATTAATGCATCCACTTCGCCTTCTTTTAACTTCCGGTATGCAGGCATGCTGTTTTTCCCGTCGAGTAGGACCGTTTTTAAGTTTTCTCGCTTGGCGTTTATAGTTTCCGTCTTGACCAGGTTTAATTGGTCAATGGTGACACCGAGAAACTTAGCCTTATCCACGTCTCCGCCCCCGTCGGCTGCATGGCAACTTACGCATTTGCGCTCAAAGTATTCTTTTGCAGCAAATGTTTCGGCATAAGCTAAGCCAGCGAATAAAAATACACCCAATAGCAAAAGCACAGAGGAAATTTTCATAGGCCACCCCTCGTACTGTTGCTATTAGCTTAGCGCTTCATCATGGCGTGATTGTGTGGCGCGTGTGTTGATTGCTTCACTATTAGAAAAATAGGAATGGCAGGAATCGTACGGAAGGATAATCAATCGGGGATCGAGTCTACCGTCTGCAGATTCATATCGCCACACGCTACCTCTGGCTCAGGTAGCGTGTGGCATGCGGAGGGCATTCTCCTAGAACATTGTTCTAATCATAACCTGGAAATCATGGCTCGCTTTTGTGTGCGTTGTCGTATTAACAGGCAGAATATCAGCGCGTGGAACTAACATTATCCGCCAGTTTTCCCTCGGTTGATACGACAGGGCAAACCCAATTTTCGAGATGTCACTGGTAGTCGGTCCATCACTTAGCCAGACACCGTCATATTGTGCAGCCGCATAGAATTCATCCGAAAGGGGATATCCCGCTTGTAACATCATGCCGTAGAAAGTTTTCTTATCGCCGGCATTCGTTGCAATCGTCCAGTTGCTGTCGGAACCATAGACAAATGCGGCAAGCATATCCCAGTCGTTCCATCTGAGGTTAACAGCCGGAGAAATGCGCCAGAAGTTGTTTTCTGCCAGCGTCGTTGAGGTAATCCATTTAGTGTCCTTTCCTGTATAACCAAACAGCGATACTGCCGAGCCTTCGAATGCTCCGTCGGTAACCTGAGCCTTCAAAGTACCAAAGTAGTTCTTGCTGGTGTTGACATCGCTCAGCGCTTTACCATTATCGATACCTACACTGTAAACGAATGCGCCGGAGCTGCCGTATAAAACGATCGCTGGCTTTCCACCGCGAAGATCGACTGAGTCTTCTCCGTTACCTCCAGAGGATTGCACTCGGAACACTTCTTGTTCGATTGCAGGAATCATCGGCAATCTTCCGGACGTTGCATGGAGCTCAAGCGGATCAAGGACACCCACCCACATATTCAGCAGCTGGGTATCAAAAAGATTATGAAAGCCCATTCGGAACCAGGCGTGTTTAAGAGCTGCTGCAGAGGGTGATGTCGTAGTAAGCTCGGTTTCAATCCAAATAGAGACATTTTTAAAGATGCTTCCTGCCGTGAAAAACTGGGCCCAATTTGGATTTCCAAAATTAACGCGCGTCCCAGGCCATTGGACTTTTACAGGAACAACGTTCAATCTGACTCCGAAAAAGTTTTGCAGTTCATCGATGAAGAGCCGCTTGGGAGCGCCTTCCTTTCCGATTGCCTGTTTTCCGGTTGTGTCACCGTCTTGCTTGCCCACATCCTGATAGCCGTTCAACTGAAATTTCTCGCCTTTATAATTCAGACGAGGAAACGCTGGCGTATGACAGGTTGTACAGCTTACCCCATACTTCCGGCTCCATTGAGATACCGCGTATACGTTAGTGGAAAGCACAAAGAACATGCTTACAAGAAGACCACAAAGCACTTTGTTAAATGTCATTTTCTCCCCCTGGAAAACTCAGTCATTTATTGTTTAAGATATTAAAAGGTTACTTGCATAGTGTATGGGGCAAAGCACTACACTGCAATAGATTATCTTCATCACGAAAAAAAGTTGTGACGCGAAACGAAATATTCTCCTGACCCGCCAATACAGGAGAGTCCTTAGAGAATTTCCTAACCCGCGGGATGCGACCCTTTCATCGACTGCAAAAAAGCTCGGAACTCACCTAGTCGCTCACTCACCGTCTTTTGGGGACCGGTACAGCTTATAGAATAAATTTTGTCTCCGGCAAAAACCATCGCGTTTAATTCTCTGTAGAGGCCTTCGCCGGGGGCCTGCGAAAAAGGATCGCTCGGATCACCGGAATCTCCCGTATTATCCGTTACAATCACACTATTTCCACCGATCTGCAAACGTTCGACCGAGTCACCCGCGTCGGACTTTTTGTTGAGTTTATCCTCGAGGCGTTTAAGAGTTTTAGAACCTCTGCTTTCAATCGAGGTGATGGTTAATTGAGCGTCGGCTGAGTCCCCTTTTGCACGCGGCAAACTAAATTGCGCAAGAACGAAAGAAACAGGCACTCGCTCACGCGTCCAGTTTTTCGGTGCAGTGAAACGCAGACCGGCTATTCGTACCTCGTGCCCATCCATCTGGACAACTTCTCCAGCGGACCGAGGAAGAGGGGCCTGTCCTTCTTGGTTGGCTGCAGCACTCTGTTCATCGTACCGAGCAGCAGCAGGTTCCTTGCGCCAACAGCTACACAACACCGCTAAGCTCAACGCAAAAACTAACCATCGAACCATAAGAAGACTCCTGTTCTAGGCCTAGCGCCTTACATAGACCGGTACACTGGCGAAATTTTCCGAGCCGTCGCTTGGAACAATGCCGACCCAGTAGGTGTAGTAACCCGGCGCCAATTTCCTCTTTAGCACGTTGAGATCGTGCACATCAGCCAGCGCGACGTTTCTGCGCCAAGGTCGAAGCCCACTTTTCCATTTCTTGCCATCCCAAGAGACCCAACCGCGGGGCCCGTGGCAAATGACCCACCACGTGGCCTTCAGTCCAGCCTTGTCACCGGCTTCTATGGAAAAGTCGACGGAAACGATATCGGTCGATTTCACGACAACCATTTCTTCTTCACCGTTGACCGTCAAGTCGACCATACCCGGTGGATGATGGATGGTTTTAGCAGCTTTTGCCGCTTGCTCCAACGTCATGTTGTTGTGGCATGATAAGCATGCATAATCGAGCGTGACGAACGAATCGCCGTTGGCATCCTGGTTCCAAAAACCGCCCGTAACGTTGTTGGCCGCAGCAATCGGTTCTGTAGCGATTCGGAATATATGGCCACTCACGTCGGCTTTGTATTGATTGACTGCAACTGCTGATTTTCCCATCTTTGCCATGTGGCAATCCACACACTCAACGCCAAGATCTCCCATAGCGCCACGAATTCGTTCATTATGGCAATCCCTGCACTGCTTCTTAACACCACCCAGTTTGTACAGTGTCGATTTGTGCGGATCGTGGCAGGCTGAGCATTCCATCATCTTGTGTGGTGAGTGCGCCAGGTCCTCTGCCTGCTGATGATGCTGCATGAAACCATCTTTCCAAGGCATCCGAAATTGCGGATCACGATAGTGGCAATCTTTACAATCCTTGGCTGCTGTCCCACCGCCGTGCGGACCGGCTGCACCATGACAGGCCTCACAGCGGACACCGTCCTGTTCCCAGGTACCGATAATACCCGGAAGCCCACCCTGATGGCCCTCGGGACTGTAACCGGTCATGTGACAGGGACCGCAATTGTATGGAGTCACTTTTCCCGTGTTGTAAGCCGAAAATGTCTGGCTCGCTAGATTCCATTGGACAGCTGGACCAGTGTGAATAAACCCATCTTTTTGGATGAACCGGGCCTTCCAGAAAAAGTTGCCAATGACGTACTCGACATCTTCCCACCCGCCGTTCATATCACCAGGCACGGGAGGATTGGGGGTATGGGGCCAAAGGCTTGCGTTACCGGGAGGTTGTCCCCCTGTGCGAACAAGCTTATAGGGGTGACCCGATTGTATGTACGAATCGTATTTGTCCTTATGGCAATAGCTACAAAACTCATC
Source organism: Deltaproteobacteria bacterium (assembly GCA_016207775.1). Taxonomy (GTDB): domain Bacteria; phylum Bdellovibrionota; class FAC87; order UBA2466; family UBA2466; genus JACQOU01. The sequence continues at coordinate 9,393 of JACQOU010000231.1, read as the reverse complement.
TCCAACGTAGCCAGCCGCTAGTGCATTTGTGCCAATTAGCATAGCCCCAAGAAAGCCGATCCAACTAAATCCCTTAGTCATTATCAGTCCCTCCCCTTTCAAAATAAGGACAATGATTCACATCTTACGAAAAACCGTACTTTTTTTATTTTCTTCCCCGGACTCCGCTCCCCAAAAGCGGTATCTTACCGTTTCAGTTCCAATATAATGCGCAGCGTGACAATATGCCGCATAGCACGATGACTCAGGACAATTGTCAAGCTTTTGTCACAAGTTTTTTTGATTTTATCTTTAGCGACGATAAATCGTCGAAGTGATCCACAAACTCCAATTCTTGGTTGTGCGAGAGGAGGAGACTTCCCTGCTTACTTCCCTTCCGAGAACGAAAACTCTTCGAAATAAAATTTGTCGTATTTATCCGATAGGCTGGGTTCCAGGCCTGCCTTTACACAAGTTTGTTCAAGAAACTGCTGTTTGTTCCAGCCGTATTCTTTAGCTACCGAGGCAAGAAGCAATCCCCTGTTTGAGCCATGGGTTACAAATAGGCCGTGGCGGCCAATTTCTATGACATTCAAACTCGGCAGAGGAGTCAGAGGGCCCAGAACCGCAATATGAATATTGATATGCGGTAATTCCGGCGCTTCTACCGGTTGGAAACGAAAATCATGAGAGGCAGCGTATTGGGTGTATTCGAAAACGTTTTGATATAAGGGCCGCGTAGTATCGGTGCAACCGATACACCCGCGAAGTTTGCCCTTCTTTCCCGTAAGGGTAACAAAGCAAGGTCGTAATTCGAGCAGCGAAGGGGTCAGATGATTGGCGTGTTTGAAATCAATCAGAATCTTTTCAAGGTTATCCGTTGGAAGTGTGGCCAGTGTCTGACGTGCAAGCGTTAATAGTAATTGTTTTTCTTCTTCAAGAAGCTGGAATGGCATTCGTGGTTGTCCCGTGGATTAAGGTATGGAAGCCGTCCCGGAATAAAACGACAATTTTACCGCTTAGTTTCACTTCTTCGATGATTCCAACCCCAAACTTCGTATGCTGAATACATTCAGCTAGCGCGTACTTTTCGCTCGGTGTGTATGATCGAGGAGAAGACTTGCATTCGGACAGCTTTTGTTCCCAAAGCTGTGCCGCCCGGACCGTTGTTACCGGCGTTCGTGGCCGCTTAGGACTCTGGGACGAAGCAGGGCTTTTTCTTCTGAATCTGTGTCGGGAACTACAAGTCTTACAAATAATGATAGCGGGTTGCGTATCCACCATTGAAAACACAACGTGAGCTAAGTCCATTTTACAACTAGAACAATAAGCAAGAATATCGCCGCCAACCTTTGGCGGACCATAAGAAGAAAGGGGTCGCATTGTTTCGGAATTATAAACCTGGCCGGGTTTGCTGGCAAACAAGGTGCCTACTTTCCGCCCACTTTACCGTTTGACTCTACGCGTCTAAGGTTATAGGTAAATACACTGAACCTAATTAAGTGGAGGACTCCCATGCCATCGAGAGCCCATTTTCTCGCTTTTGCCTTAACATTTTCTGTTTTGTGCCCAGCCCAGCAGCCGGGTCATAAGGCGCTTCCTAAGGAAGACAGTGACATCACACGGTTTCTTATGGGAACCAAGGATGCTTCGGGGCAAGTGCTCGAGAGTAAGAAAGGAATGGGTTTTGAAAACCCTTCGTTAGTTAAGCTGCTCTCCTTGGCCTACGGCACCCTGCAATCTTGCGAGCTGCGAATGAAGGAAGCCAACCAAGCGGTGAAGAAATATAGTGGCGATCCCAGCCAGAAAAACCTGCTGGAGGCCTGGAGACTGCGTCTGTACCGCACTCGTGTGCAGTACCGGCTTACCTGGGAGCTATTAAGAAAACTGATCGAGCAAACCATTGGTAAGTTTGAAGTCAAAGCGAGCGGAAACTCCACCTTCACTCCGGGTAAATTTGATTTACGTTGGCTTAAACACGCGCCCCAAACCAAGAATTATTTTGGAACTGAGCCAGTGGATGGTGCGGAGAAAGTGAACCGCGATACGGCTATAAAAAAAGAAGTTCTGAAAAATGCCGGAGAGCTCTTTCTTGCCGTTTTGAAATTCCAGTCACTCAAACAAGCTCCTGTTCGGGTGCAAAAATCGGAATTGAAGCGGGCTGATAAAGATCATGTCGATTTACTTCCCTCTGATGTGGATTCATCCACCTTTGCTTGGTTAGATAATCCGGAGTTTGCCCTGTCCAGCGATGAGGCCGGTGATAAATTTCTTGAGTTTCCTTTTTTTAATGGCACAGAGCAGGACTTAAAAGCCAATCCGGAACTCAGCAAAAATGCATTGGTACTCTACAAAAATATTAAAATTCAGGAACGTGCCCAAAAAATTGTGCAAGGTTTTTCTGACCTTTTGAATAAGCAGCAGGGGGGTGCTTTCCGGAACATTGATCTTGATATGCCTACGACGTCGCAGCAGGTTGCTTTGGCCGAGCAAGTTTTGAAAGAAGGGAAGGAAACGTTAAAAGCTGAACCCGGTTTGGTGCTTTTATATATGCGGGTTCTCGGTGCCTTAATAGAGCCCTACAACGTTAACACTCATGACAGTTTCGAAATTATGAGAGGAGCTCTACTGACGATGTTCCGCCATGTATTGGACTTGCCAGGCCAAAAAGGATGGACTTTGGATCAGGTCAAACATTTTCGGCCCTTTGCGCACGAACCCAAAGATTCCCAAATGGACGCTCATCCCGCCGCCCGAACTTACGAGCCCTTGGCCCGCACTCTTAAGAGCGCAACAGATGGAGCGTGGGCAAATTATTGGAACGAAGTGCAGACAGGTCCTAAGCTTCTCAATCAGGAGGAGAATGAAGAGGCTCTGAGGCAGGAATACCTTCAATACCACGGTGACATACTCAAAGATCTTTTTGGGAGGGACGTCACGCACTGGGTATGGCCCACACGTCTTGCGTGGAAAGGCCATGCTTCGGCGCTCGACCCGAAGCAGGATCGCAGGCTTCAGTTCTCAGTGGGCCGGATTGCTTTGGACGAGAACGGAAAGCCGAAGGTGAACGAGGAAGGTGTGCCCTTTATTCTGGTCGACAGTCGTGGAAATAAACTCCCGGAAGGTCGCAAAGAAGACGGTATTTCAGCACGAGATGAATTGGCCCACCTTGAAAGCGGATGGATCTACATGGAGAAGGGTACTGGTTTGGGGAGCGATGGCATTTCCTTGGCCACTGTTCAGGCAGATCCCGCTAGCCGTCTGAAGGAGTATATCGACAAGCCTAGCTCACCGATGGGAATGATCACGGACAAGGGTTACTCGGCCTGGGCAAAAGCAATGGGCTGGATCGAAGACAACGTGTTTGAGAAGGGCGACCAACTTCCAGAGTGGCTTAAACCTACGGATATGCCCGGACGTTTTGTGGATTACAGGGGAACATCTCATGCCGGGATCGTGGAAGTCTTTGGGGATTCCAGGTATCCCCAGCTGCAGAGAGCAGATTTTGTCGACGCTTTTCCTGATCTCATGAGGCAAGCGTGGCGTCGGCATGCTTGTGGCCATGCCCACTCGCGTTTATGCATGTTCCTGCGCATGCGAAAGAGCTGGGCTTTGGATTACGTTAAGAATTTCGAGCAGACAAAACTGACACTGGATCGACAGTTAAAACGGTTGGCGCAAAAAGTGCGCGCTCCGTTCACAGTAGTGGTGGACGATGTGCTTAGCAATACGTACAGCCATTGCAAGTATCTGCTGACAGATTACCTGGCCAAGGTCGCTAAAGACGGAGGTGGCGAGGGCGCGATTATGGGAGACGAATTTAGGGCGGCAATGCGTCCCGCATATGAATACTGCAACGCTGTTTTCCTAAGAAAAGGGATGGAGTTTTTTGAGGCTCGGGTCATGTCCGATCCACGCTCAAGGACTGGCTCTTGGGATGGTGATGAACTGGTGCGTGTGATTGGAGCTCTTTCTGTTGAAAAAGCAAGAAACATGCGCAATCAGCTTGGCGAAGAAAAAGGACTCGGTCAGGAGTTTGATAGCACTTTCGACAATTTTACTAAGCATCGGCTCTATTGCTCCGAAAAAGTCGAGCTTGCTTACCGGTTAATTGGGATGGATATTTATCCCCGAAGTTTCTTCAAAGATGCTATGAAACTTCCCATGCGCTATCTTAGCGATCACTGGATTTCAAAACTTACGGATGGTTTTGAAAGGGTGCCATATACCGCTGAGGATGATGTTTACGCGCCTCATGACATAATTCTACAAGCCAAGGGCCGGCTTATTTGGGAAGTGGTTGGCGAAATGCGAAGAGCGTACTTTGGCGTCAATGATGAGTGAGCAGTAAGGGCAGCAAGACCCGGTAGCCGGTTGGCCGCATTGCCGGTAATATGATGGCAATGACTTTGCCTCCAAAGTTTCGGGAAGTGTTACTACCCTTTCTGGTATTAGGGGCCTCTCTGGTGCTCATCCTTGTTCTCAGCCGTTCGCCCTCCAAAGCTACGCTGCAGCTTGTGGGTAAGGCAGCACCTCCACTTGCTTTCTCGATGGCGGGAAAAGAAGTTTCTTTGCAGACTTTTAGGGGCCGTGTGCTTCTTATCAATTTTTGGGCTGGCTGGTGTGCTCCGTGTCTGGAAGAGATGCCGAGTCTAAAAGGACTCGAGGAGCGTCTTGGTAAGAAATTGGTGATGCTTGCCTTTCATGTGGACGACATGGACCCTACAGCTGAAAAACAGTTTCAGGGGGCGACTCAATTTCCGAAAAACCTCATTTTTCGCTTTGAGCGGCGCCAACTTGGCCCCTATCATTTAGGGGTTATTCCTATTTCTATTCTTGTGGATGGCGAGGGAGTAGTCCGACAGGTGTATGTAGGCCCTCAAAACTGGCTTGCTTCAAATATTCTAAAAGACATTCAGGAAATTCTTCCTCCGTAAACTAGTAAGAAGGTTGATTGACTGAAAAGCTCAACTTTGATGTTATGGGAAAATTCTATGCGGCAGAGTTGGAAATATAAGCTTTTGATGTTCGGGCTTTTTACCGTTGCGTACGGCGTAATGTATGTGTTTCCTAACTTGCATCCGAAGTGGCAACCTCAATTCTTGCCGCTTCTTGCTCTGGATTATTGGGTTCCTTTCTTGCCCTGGAGTTTCTTTATCTACATGTCCGATTATATCCTCTTTCTGCTGGTGCTCATTCAGCTTGATGACCAAGAATCGTTCAACCCATTTGCCCGGATGGCTTTTGCTGTCTTACTGATTTGCGGCTCGTTCTTTATCTTTTACCCAACGACATACCCCCGACCTCTCTATCCAACGGTTGAGAACCCGGCCCTTCAATTTGTATTGAATCTAATCAGTGCCGCAGATACTCCAAACAACTGCTTTCCCAGCATGCATGTCAGTCTCACAGGGATTGCGGCCTGGAGCATGCGTGCGAAGGGGCCGCGTTGGCACTTCCTATTCTGGGTTTGGAGCGTAGCCATTTTTGCTTCGACCATGACCACTAAACAGCATTACTTCTTGGATGTTTTGGGTGGCCTATGTGTGATTGGCACCGTAGTGAGTTTGGAATGGGTACTGTTTGAAAAGCGCTACCTCAAAACCCTGGTCAATCGCTGGCCGCTCTAGTACACCATCCAGTTTGAATTGATAGCGTACTCGCCTGCCCTCCCCCCAATTGATCCCATCTCCGTTGTATGCTAGTTGTTGCGCATGCTTGGGGATATTAAAAAACTGATACTGAACGAGTGGGCTGCAGATAGGGCATCTGACGATGTGACCACTCAGAGCGTTATTGGGAGTAACCAACGTTGTGAGGCTGCAGTAATTGCTCGTGAAAGTGGAGTTTTTTGCGGTGAGTTTGTCTGTACATGTTTCGGTGAACAGTTGGGAGAACAAGTCTCGGTCGACTGTGCTGTTCGTGACGGGGATGTGATAGAAGCTGGGACGCAGTTGATCAGGCTGGAGGGAAATGCGCGGCTCATTCTGGGTGTGGAGCGGACACTGATCAATTTTGTTTCCCATCTTTGTGGTGTAGCGACTTTAACAAACTCCTTTGTGTGCGCCGTGTCGCCCTTTCCAACAAAAATTTTGGCCACTCGTAAAACTCTGCCAGGTCTAAGGGCAGTGCAGCTCATCGCTGTACAAGCGGGTGGCGGTTACGTCCATCGTCGTTCTCTTAGTGATGGCATCCTCATTAAAGATAACCACTTGGCGTTTACGGATGAACAAACAGCGCTTGATAAAGCCCTTCGGTTACATTCTCCTTTGCACGGTGTGGAGATCGAGGTGCAGAGTTTGACAATGCTTGAAAAAGTACTCCAAAACGCCCCCCACGTCGTTATGCTTGATAATATGGGTCCCGATGATGTTCAACACGCAGTGAAAATGATAAATGGCAGGGCTCGAGTAGAGGTCTCCGGTGGCGTACGGTTAGAGGACGTTCGTCGGTTAGCTGAGCTGGGGGTGGATTACATCAGCGTGGGTCAGCTCACTCATTCGGCGCGTTCATTAAACTTGTCTCTTGATATTTTAAAGGTTCTGCCATGCCCCGAGAGTTAGAAACCGATTGCCTCATTATTGGTAGCGGAGTGGCCGGCTTGTCGGCTGCGATTGCGCTCGCAGATTTTGGCGTGGACACACTTGTCGTTTCCAGCGCCCCGTCAGTAACCCAAACCAATACACTTCAAGCCCAAGGCGGAATTATTTTTAAGTCGTCATCGGGATCACCCGAGCGATTGGTCGCAGACATTCTGGAAGCGGGCTGCCACTTTAATTACCTGCCGGCAGCTTGCCAACTTGCCCAGGAAGGCCCGCAACTCGTTGAAAAAGTTTTGATCCATAAAGTGGGCGTTGCATTCGACAAGAACGGGAATGGTTATGACCTTACCCGCGAGGCCGCTCACAGTGAAAATCGGATTCTTCATAGAGGCGATGAGACGGGAAAAGCTATCGAGCAATCGATGGCTGATTACTGCTCGGGAATGAAAAATATTCGGTTCCTGGCCAAAATGACCGCCGTCAATCTTTTGATGAGCTCATTTCACTGTCAGGATCACAGTATTCGCCATGAGCCAGCACGTTGTATAGGTGCTTTTGTTTTTGATCAGGAAAGCAATCAGGTTTTTCCCATTTTCGCTAAGCATACCGTTTTGGCAACCGGCGGAATTGGCCAACTGTATCTTCATAATACGAATAGTCCCTACGCCCGTGGTGACGGTATTGCGCTGGCCTATCGGGCAGGCTGTCGGTTAGAAAACTTGGAGTACATTCAGTTTCATCCGACCACTTTTTTTCATCCTCAAAGCAAGCGTTTTCTGATTTCGGAGTCGCTGAGGGGTGAGGGGGCAATCTTAATCAACCAAAAGGGCGAGAGATTTCTTCCAAAGTATCTGCAACACTATGCAGTGCCCGAATTGGCACCCAGGGATAAGGTAGCTTGGGCCATCAACCAGGAAATGCTTTCCGAGGGAGCCTCCTGTGTTTACTTGGATATTACCCGCAAGCCGGCTGGATGGATTCAAGAGCGTTTTCCTTTTGTTTACAGCACCTGCAAGAAATACGGGACGGACATTACAAAAGATCCTATTCCGGTCGTTCCTGCGGCCCATTATCACTGTGGAGGGGTATGGACCGATCTTGACGGGCGTACTTCGGTTTCTAATCTGTGGGCGGTCGGTGAGACAGCGTGTACCGGGCTTCATGGAGCGAACCGGCTTGCCAGTACGTCTTTGCTCGAAGGCCTGGTGTGGGGAACTCATGCTGGCGAGGGGATTGGAAAAGACTTGGGTTCGGGCTCCAAATGGGTTCGCCCGCAAATTGAAGAGTGGATCAATGAAACTGCTCAGGTGGACCCTGGGTTCTTAAGCCAGGATTGGCTGACACTTAAGCAAACCATGTGGAATTATGTGGGACTGATCAAAACCGATGCCCGGCTTGAGAGAGCGAAAGGAATTCTGACCGAGCTTGCCGGTGGCATTGACAGTTTTTATCGTAACGCTGTCCTGAGCGATGAGCTGATAGGTCTGAGGCATGCTACCCTAGTCGCGTTAAGAATCGTGGATGCTTGTCAGCGCAATCATCGGTCAAAGGGCTGCTATTTCCGGGAGGAATTGGAAATATGAAGTTTTCGATTGATGTGGATGCCATTCGAAAACTTGAAAACAGGCCAGAAGCGGAGACTGCGGAGAGGATCCGCGAGATCCGCGCTGGCTATGGTTCTGAGCTTTGTCTGCTGGCCCATCTGTATCAACGTAAAGCTATTTCAGATTTAGCTGATTTTGTGGGTGACTCGTTTGGTCTTTCTCGTTCGGCAGCCGCGTTTAAAGGCGGTAAGTATATTGTCTTTTGTGGCGTTCGGTTTATGGCTGAAAGTGCTGCCATTTTGTGCCGCGAGGATCAATGGGTCATTCATCCGGATCCAGAGGCCGGTTGCCCCATGGCAGACATGGCGCCCATGCACGAAGTGACAAAAGCATGGACAACGCTGGCGTCGTTATCCAAGACCCTTGTTCCCGTCACGTACATGAACAGCACGGCTGATTTGAAAGCGTTCTGCGGCGAGAGGGGGGGGACCATCTGCACCTCAACAAATGCAGTGAAAACTTTTGAATGGGCGTCTAAAGAGGGGGAAAAGATTTTTTTCCTACCTGATGAACACTTGGGTAGGAACACCGCTTTGAAAATGGGTGTTTCCCCCGATCAAATAGTCGTCTGGAATCCGTCCGATCCGGATGGTGAAGAGGTTGAAAAATACGAGACGGCAAAAGTCCTTTTGTGGAGAGGCTATTGTCCGGTTCATCAGAAATTTACGGTAAGGGATGTTGAATTTGTCCGGCACTTTTATCCTGGGGCTCTCATTGTCGTGCATCCTGAATGCCCCGTTGAAGTGGTAGAGCGAGCAGATGCGGTGGGCAGCACGGAATTCATTCGCCAGTTTGTTGCAAACCAGACTAAAGCGGGAGACAAAATATTCATTGGAACTGAAGTGAACCTCATTCAAAACCTCGCCAGTCAATACCGTGACAGAATGATTGCAAAGCTTCACCGTTCGCTCTGTCTGACGATGTATCAAATCACTATGGGCCGATTACTCTACTCATTAGAAAATTTGGATACTTTCGAAAAGGTATCCGTATCTCCCGAAACTCGCCAGTACGCCAAGGTAGCGCTCGATAGGATGCTGGCACTGAGATAAGTACCTTGCCCATACACACCTTTAGAGAGCGTGCCCACATTTGGAAAAATGACATGGCTCTCATGCGAAGCATCGTTTTTAAGTCGATATATTTATAAAACGCACCCCATTTTGTGTTGCTATTTGGTTTGGTTGTGCTAGAAAAAAAACCATGGCACCGTCGATAAAAAGCCAAAGTACGTATCTGGGACGACGTGAGCCACGGCCTTTTTCTCC
>JACQOU010000255.1 GCA_016207775.1 Deltaproteobacteria bacterium | reverse complement strand
AATCCTGGAAGGTCTGTCCTGTTTTCCCGCATATACGCCGGTTTTTGTTACGCTGAGCGCCTCGGCGGGAATCGCTGGTACTAGAGACTCCTTCTTGACCGTCCTCTCGGGCCTCCTTAAGCTGGAACACCGTAGGTAACAAAGGGGGGTAGGAGTGTTAAAGTGTTAAATACAGTAAAAGGCCTTACGTTTGATGATGTGTTACTGGTTCCTGGCTATAACGGAATCAAGTCCAGGCAAAATGTAACCACATCGGTATCTGTTGGACGATATTCGTTTTCTATTCCGCTGATCAGTTCAAATATGGATACGGTAACAGGTACCCAAATGGCCAACGCCATTTCGGAGCTGGGGGGAATGGGAATTCTGCACAGGTTTTGCAGCATTGAAGATAATGTCACCATGTTTAAAGGAGTTCATCTTCCTGACAAGGTAGGCATTTCCATCGGTTTGGGACGGTCGGGTTTGGAAAGAGCAGAGGCGCTGACCAAAGCAGGGGCTAGTATTATTTGTGTAGATGTTGCTCATGGACACTCGAAAGAAGTAAATCGAACGGTTCGCTCTTTACGAGAAACATACCACGACAATCTTCTCATCATTGCGGGAAATGTTGCGACCTATGCGGGAGCGGATTACCTGGCTGCCGCGGGAGCCGACATCATCAAAGTGGGCATTGGCGCAGGCTCAGTGTGCACTACTCGAATAAAAACGGGGTTTGGAGTCCCTCAGCTTTCTGCTCTCCAAGACTGCCGGAAAGTCGATAGACCGCTCATATCTGATGGGGGGATTCGTTTTCCTGCAGATGCAGTCAAGGCATTGGCGGCGGGGGCCGACTTTGTAATGCTGGGTGGAATGCTATCCGGCACCGATGAAACGCCCGGCGAAATTGTTCCAATCAAGAAGGCAAACGGCAAAACGCTCAAGGTTAAGCGCTTTAGGGGTATGGCATCGCGTGAAGCACAGGAGGATTTCATGGGGAGTATGTCGGAATGGAAAACCGCCGAAGGTATTTCCGTGGAAGTCCCGTGCCGTGGCCCTGTAAAGAACATTTTGTTAGATATGATGGGCGGTATCCGCTCAGGGATGACATACTGTGGTGCTGCCACAATCAAAGATTTACAAAGAAAAGCGCAGTTCATGGAAATAACGCCCGCCGGCAAAGCGGAAGGAACACCACACGTTCTTGACAGGCTTCACGTCGGTGAAGACCGGTAAACGCCCGGGGCGTGAAATCGGTGGTCAGCAATTTGTCTGGGCATGCACATGACGGGCCCTAACGGGTTCGCATCAATTTGCTATAAATTATTGTCGCGTGAAACGAGACTGCAAGTGGTTTAGAATCTAAGCTATGAAATTCTATTGGGCATTAGTCTTCATGGCTCTTTTGCCTGCTGTTTCTGTGAATGGTGAAGGAAGCGGGGCGGGTGGGCCTTACTTCCAGTACCATACGAATTCCCTCTCAGCATTCGATTCTGAACTCAAAGGTAATCCCATCGTTGTGGGTGGAGTAGGGGTTGCAACCGTTGCAAAAAATTTCCGAGTAGGCGGAGGCGGAGGCGGTGGCTTTCTGATCAACGCATCTGAAAACGTAGAATTTGGTCTGGGGTATGGTGGTGTAGTGGGTGAGTATGTAATCACAACCTGGCTAAACGCGCGTTTGATGGTAGGTGGAGGCGGGTACGCTGTCGCTAAGGTTGTGTCAGAGAATGAAACGGATCGCACGGTAAGAAAGCTTTCCACTGGTGGATTCTTGCTTTTCTTACCGAGTTTGCGAGCGGATATCCCTATTCATGGACTATTACATTTGGGATTGGATGTTGGATATTTTCTTCCGAACCTTCAAAAATTGCAAAGTGTGACCGTTGGACTTCAACTGTTGTTCGGAAAGCAATAGGCTGGCTACTCGTTATTGATGGAAACACCAGCATTCTTCAGACTTTCAAAGTACTCCACGAGTTTAACAACAAACTTCTTTTTTTCCGGCCTCAGGTTAGTGAATTCGATTCCAAACCCTGAATAGGACGAGCCTCGAGCCCATCTGACGATCGATTGCTCTGGGGCGGTGGTTGGTATTTGAGCATTCAATTTATCGTGCGGAACTACTCGGCCATCTAGAAGGCGTGTTTCACCAAACCTGATTTCAACGATGACTTCCTCACCAATATTGATAGGCGCAGTACAATGGACGAAGGCACCGCCAGTGGAAATGTCCAGTATTTCTGCGTCGATTACATCGTAAGGCTTGCTCTTCAAATAAACGCCGGCCGGAATCCGAACAGCAACTCTTTGGTATTTTCTTCGATCAGCGGGTGATGGTTTCACTGCATTCCTTACTGTTAGAATAACGTATCCGATACACCGATTCAAAATGATTATCTGACGCCAGCTATCATGGAAAGGTCATCTAAAAACTTATCGAACGCTGGAGCAGTATAAGAGTGAAAGGGATAGGCTACCGGAAACATAATATCCCCTGTCTGGCTCGAATGGTTTAGACCAGCGCAATGTCCTAGCTCATGAAAAGTAACGGATTTGAAGAGTTGCTTTGAAGGGTTGAAAATTTTTTCTGAAAGCTGAATTGTGCAGCCGCATTCATCGCGGGTTGCAAGTCCAACCCGCATGGGGTTTTGGGGGGATTCGCTCAGAATGCCAAAAGTAATTGGAAAGCTGTCCCCGTTTGCTTGGTCTAAAATGAGCGCAACGTCATTCTGCCTGTTCAAATCCAATAAGACAGACAAGACTGCCTCTTTTTGAGAGGACGAATATCCTTCCATAGATCGTACATGTGCTGGCCAGTTCCCACAGGGTGTTTGACGAAATTTGCCACAACCGACGGCTATAAACAGGACAGTTATCAGGCCAAGAACGTGAAGTTTTCCAACCATTCCTACATAACCACTGCCTCACTCTTCTCCCTCATGCGGTGTATGCAAAGAATGAATGCAAAGTTTCGGCCACGCCATCAGGACCTGAATACTTTAAGTAATCAGCCCCTAGCCCCTGGGTTATAATGGGTGGATGCGAATACTTTTCGTTACACCGGGCCTGCTCTCTCGTTTTGGCGGCTCCGCTGTTTCTGAAGCATCACTTGCTAGCAACCTGCAAAGTCAATGTGAACTTTTCGTTATGTGCAGAAAGGGCAAGGTAGATGAGAAGTTTGTAAAGAAATTTGGTTTGCAAACCATTCGCCAGTATGAACCTACAGATGTTTTGCGAGCCTACTTTGCCCCTTCCCACCCATTAAATTCCATTATCAGAGAGATGGACCTTGTCCACATCAATGGACATTGGAGATGGGAAAATTACTTTTTCGCGAGGCTTTGTCAGAAGTTCTCGGTTCCTTATGTTCTTCATCCTCGTGGCATGTTGGTGATGAGACATGGTCGGTTGTGGCTCAAGCATGTTTTTAGTTATTTGTTGGGCGATTGGATTGTTAAAAACTCCGCACGTATTATTGCTTTAAGCAACTTTGAGGTCGTTTCCTTTCGTTCGCACCCGATTGACGAAAATCAAATTGTTGTCATCCCAAACGGAATCGATTTTCCAAATTTCTCTAATGAGAACCACACACTGTCGACTCCTGGTCCCTATTTTCTTTATCTTGGAAGACTTGAAGCAAGGAAAAACCTTCTTTTCTTATTAAATGCATTTTCGGTCTTCTCCAAAGAAGGGGGAAAAGCCCGGCTTGTTTTTGCGGGTCCAATTGAACGTGGCTATGATCAAGAGATTTGGAAGCGGGCGCGTGAACTTGGAATAGTTGAGAGCATTCAAATCCATGAAGCCATTTATGATAACAGTAAATGGGTGGCGATGAAGAAAGCCTTAGCGGTAATTTATCCGTCTGTGGATGAGCCGTTTGGAAGGGTTCCGTTTGAGGCTCTGGCAAGCGGTGGAGTCACGATCGTACCGGATGCTAGCGGGAGCGCGGAATATTTGGGAAGGTTTTTGCCTTCACTCATTTACAAAGAGAATGATGCAAGCTCACTTGCCCAAATCATGTCCAGCCTGGCAAGTGGGAAGGTCCCTAATCTGGAAGAAGTGAGAAATTGGATGGCTTGTGAGCTTAGTTGGCAGAGGGTGGCCACTCAGGTCTTAATCATGTACAGGGAAATCACAACGTCCGATCGCTACCGCCGTCGACAGGAATCTGAGCCCCAGTCGTTTTCGAGAACGAGCCATTAACCAAAGCCAGAGCTGCCTTGGCGACGTCATGGCTGCAAAGTTCGGTTTTCAGTAAATTATTCCTCTTATATTGCTCGGGGGACATCCCGTACGCCTTTGCTCTTTTTGCAATGACCTCATCAGTCCAAACACCCGTGTCGAAGATCAGATGTGGGTGCAATATGTTTACACGCACTCCATGCCCACCTGCTTCCAGGGCGCAGATTCGAGCAAGTTGTGTTTGTCCAGCCTTCGAGACGCTGTAAGCAGCCGCTTCTTTGCCTGGCGCGGGAACGTTCTTGGAGGCAATAAAAACAATATCACCGCCGTACCCTTGCTCTTTCATCCAATGAATGGTTTCTGCAGCCACATTAAAGGAGCCGGTCAGATTGACACTTAAGCTTTGCTGCCAATGTTCATCTGAGATGTTCTCAACCAAACTGGAAGGCGTAAAAATGCCGGCATTGATCACTGCTATATCAATGCCCCCCACCTCACTAATGATACTTTCTAGTATTTTCTTTACTCCGACTCGGTCCGTGACGTCACACTGTAAGAAAGATGCGAAGTTTCCAAAATGGCAAAGGGGGGTCAATTTTTCTTGTGCCTGTGCGAATTTCGATTGCTGGATATCAAGAATGAAAACGCACGCTCCTTCAGATAAGAAAGTTTGTGCCGTTGCAAGACCAATTCCACTAACGCCCCCGGTGATTATACAAACCTTGCCGATCAGAGAGCCGGGCTTAGCTCTCTGTTCCAGCTTGGCTTGTTGGGGAGCCCATGATTCGACGTCAAAAACGTCACGTTCATCAAGTGATTGATAGCTTCCCATGCCCTGGGCAATTTCAATTACGCTGGCGGTATGAATATATATATCCCTAGCAACGTTCGCATCCTTGGCGGTTGCCCCTGCGGTTATCATACCAATGTTGGGGAGCAACCAGATTCTCGGCCAGGCATCGATTGGACCGATCCTTCCGGAGCGGTTTCTTTGTAAATAATTCTTGTAGTCTTGTTCATAGCGGTTCAAACAAGATTGCACGTGATTTTCGAGATCGCGAACTTGGGTCGTATCCACCAGCAAAGGCACGCGCTTAGTTCGAATAACATGATCGGATGTGAGCGGTCCTTGTTGAGAAACTTCTGAAAGGTCGGGCCGGCGCAGAAAGCGCAGTGAGGCTTCCGAGTCTTCGATCGCTAAGATGCAGGGAAACGAGTGCTTTAGGTAGCATGCTCGAATGGCTTTCATCCAGGCAGCTTTTTGGGCAGCCTCCGCTCTTGGGGGGGACGATGTTTTTTTGGCCGCTGCACGCGAGAAATTATATTCCTCTGCCAGCTGCACCATTTCAATCATTCGGCTATAGGCTTGTTTTGCATTCTCTCCAAAGGTGACAATGCCGTGCTTTAACAGGATGAGGCCTTCTGCGCTTGCATATTCTTGAGCCAAGTCAAAGCAGGTCTTGGCCAGTTCAAATCCGGGCATTTTATATGGAACAATAATCATTCTTGAGCCAAAAACCGTTTTGGCTCTCGCTTCGCCGTCGGGCTGGTTGGTAATGCAAAGAATGGCATCTGCGTGAGTGTGAAAGATAAAACGATGTGGCAGGAAAGCGTGCATCAATGCTTCGACGGACGGAGTGGGGGCGCGGCCATTCAATAGATTCTTTCGAAATTCGTCTGTCATGTCGGCATCAGACAGTTTGCTGACCTTAAGAAGTCTTCTGAGTGGTTCAAGCGCAAGGGGAGAGAATCCGCTTTCATCTATGGTTGCCAGGTCCCTACCCGAGCCTTTCACATACAAAACGTCTTGTTGTTCTCCAAATAGGTTGGCCGCCTGAGTCTTTACTGAAGTGTTACCACCTCCATGCAAAACGAGGTCAGACTCCTGCCCCAACAAGCGGGAAGCATAGATGAGTTGATTTAATGGAGAGGTGAGAGCAGATGCCTGTGAGTCAATCCAACTGTTCTTAGCCATAAAAATTTCCCCCAGCAATCAATAGACTACTGGGGGAAATTTAGTTACTCAAGTTATTACATGTCCTCGTAGCCACCACCCGGGGGCATCGGAGGCATTTTCGATTCTTTCTTGGGCTTCTCTGTAATGAGTGTTTCCGTCGTCAGTAGCAAGGAAGCGACGCTTGCAGCATTTTGCAAGGCACAACGAACTACTTTGGTTGGGTCAATGACACCGGCCTCAACCAAGTCCTCATACTTTTCTGTAAGAGCGTTAAATCCATAGTTCGTGTCCTGCTTTCCAACCACTTGGCTGAGTACCACGGCGCCGTCTTGTCCAGCATTCTGGGCAATTTGGCGAAGGGGCTCATCAAGCGCTCTGCGGACAATATTCACTCCTGCCGTCTGTTCTGGATTCAGTTTTAACTTTTCCAGGGCAGGTACGGCACGCAGATAGGCGGTGCCTCCGCCAGCAACGATACCTTCTTCGACAGCCGCTCGTGTCGCATGAAGAGCATCTTCCACTCGGGCCTTCTTCTCCTTCATCTCAACTTCTGTTGCTGCACCAACGTGTATGACCGCGACGCCTCCAACCAGTTTCGCAAGACGCTCCTGCAGTTTTTCGCGGTCATAGTCAGAAGTAGTGTCTTCAATCTGAGCGCGCATTTGCTTTACGCGCGCTTCGATATCCTTCTTCTTTCCATTCCCGTCGATAATGGTTGTGTTGTCCTTGTCGATCACGACCCGTTTAGCGCGGCCCATATCATCGAGCCTGGCATTTTCCAGCTTGCCACCCATTTCTTCAGAAATAGCATGGCCACCCGTCAGGACTGCGATATCCTGGAGCATCTCCTTCCGCCTGTCTCCAAAGCCGGGAGCTTTCACTGCTGCCACTTTAAGGGTGCCTCGAAGCTTATTGACTACCAACGTTGCTAAGGCCTCACCCTCAACGTCTTCTGCAAGGATAAGAAGAGCCTTTCCCGTTTGAACCACTTTCTCCAAAAGTGGAAGCAGGTCCTTCATTCCGCTAAGTTTCTTGTCGTAAATAAGGATGTAGGGGTCGTCCATCTCAACTTCCATGCGATCCGCATTAGTAACAAAGTACGGAGATAGATAGCCGCGGTCGAACTGCATCCCCTCGACGACCTCAAGCTTAGTTTCAGCGGTTTTGGATTCTTCAACCGTGATAACGCCTTCTTTACCTACTTTTTCCATGGCTTCAGCGATAAGCTTACCAATAGTAGCGTCGTTATTTGCTGATATTGTTCCAACCTGCTCAATCTCTTTATGGCCTTGAGTTTGGCGGCTGAGACCACGAAGGGCTTCGATTACAACCTCCACTGCCTGGTCAATCCCCCGCTTAATTTCCATGGGATTATGGCCGGCAGCAACCACTTTGACTCCCTCTCGAAAGATGGCTTGCGCCAAGACAGTCGCAGTGGTGGTTCCGTCGCCGGCATCATCGCTTGTCTTACTAGCGACTTCTTTAACCATCTGCGCACCGAGGTTCTCAAACCTCCCCTCTAACTCAATTTCCTTCGCAACCGTGACACCGTCTTTCGTTACGGTCGGTGCGCCAAAACTTTTTTCAATCACCACATTGCGTCCTTTAGGACCCAACGTCACCTTGACCGCTTCGGCCAGTACATTCACACCCTTTAAAATTGCGGCTCGGGCACCTTCCGAAAACAACATTTCTTTTGCTGCCATTAGCTTCCTCCCTTGGTTTCTATTTGGTTACTTTTCGACGATGCCGAGAATATCTTCTTCTCGCATCATCAAGTACTCTTCCCCTTCAACTTTCACTTCGGTTCCCGAGTACTTGCCGAACAAAACTCGATCTCCCTTTTTTACCTCTAAGGCTACAACCTTGCCATCGTCCAGGACTTTTCCGCTTCCCACCGCCACCACTTCGCCCTCCTGAGGTTTTTCTTTAGCTGTATCCGGTATAATAATTCCACCCTTCGTTTTTTCTTCTTCCCCTAATCTGCGAACAATCAACCGATCGCGCAAAGGCTTTATCTTCATTGTCTCCTCCGACTTAATAACAATTTAAAAATCCCGTGAGAATTTAGCAAATTCAGTGTTTTCGTCAAGGTGTATGGGCGAGAATTCGGTTTGGCCTGAAATAATACATTTTTTCAGCTACTTAATCAGAGGGGTCGCGGGTACTTTGCAGATTACTGGTATATGGTAACCTATGGCTATGCAGGCTAAAGCGATAAAGACAAAGGTTCGCTGTCCAAGCTGCAAGAACTGGACTTCATGGCAGGATAATCCGTTAAGGCCGTTCTGTAGCGAGCAATGCAAGAAGCGGGACCTCGGTAATTGGGCTACTGAACGGTATCGAATTGCCACGGATGAGACCGAAGAGGCAAGTCTTGATAACAAGGGTGGCAAGCGGGACTAGTACTACGCGGCCTCGGCCTGGGTTTCTACTTCAGGATCAATTTTGCGAATGATCCTTCGGCCCTGGTAGGCGACGGCAACATTTCTCGAAAAGAAAAATGTTCCCCACAGGCATACCGACCCGAGTACAAACGATGGAATGACTCCGAAATGATGAACTAGGATCCCTTGTAGAAAGGCGGAAAGCGGCGCTGCAGACATGAAAAACATACGAAGACAGGAGTTGACTCCTCCGGTAATGTTCTTGGGTATTTCGGTTTGCCTTAGCAAGAAAGTTCCCATGCTCAATAGTGACGCCCCAAAGCGGGAAAATGCAAACAGGACAATAAAGGTAGTAGGAAACGAAACAAACAGAGCTGCCAAGGAAGCAAGTGTTGCCTGCCACACAGCGGAAAAGATAAAAATCGTTTTTAACTGGTAATGCCTATAGATGGACCCAGCGCCCAAGTACCCTAGAATTCCAATCAAACCAAAAACTGAAATTACCAATCCATACTGTGACGATGTAAATAAATGAAGCTCCGTGAAATAATAGGTCATCGAAGGAGTCGTTGGGGCCAGCGAAGTCATGTTCCAAAGGAACATAAGAAGTACAAAAGGTCGAAAAAGCTTCGATTGCCAAACGTATTTCAGACTGGCTGAGAAATTGCGGAAGACTTCCCGGGGGTTGATAAGGAGTGGGGAAAAAAATGGTTTTTTTTCGGCTCCGTCAATAATCTCGGAAAGGTTTTTCATCTTGTAGACAAAGTACAGCGTTGCTCCGAAGCTAAGGACGTTGATAAGGATGCAAACCCTGACTCCGAGGGTTCCCATCAGGATGCCTCCCGCCAGAGGACCCACGATCTGTATCAGTCGATAAGATGACAGGAAACATGCATTTGCATCTGAAAGGTCCTCTTTATCTACCAACGCGGGGACCAGTTGGAAGGTCGTTACCGTTTCAAACAAAATCATTAGGGTCTTGGCGCAGAAAATAATGACGAGAATCGGCCAAAGGGCACTCATTCCTGAAAATTCCAGCCCAAGCAAGAGGCACAAAAAAAGCACCTGCCCTATATCGCTGCCTAACATTACTCTTCGCTTGTCGAAATGGTCCGCCAGGTAGCCGGTAAGAGGGGCCATCAGGGAGAAAGGCAGCGTTAAACCCACTGTGACTAATGATAGGGCGATGGCTGAGTGTGTCCGTTGCAAAACATATAACGGCATGGCGATGTCAAAAATACTGGTTCCCAAAAGGGAAATGGTGCTTGCTGCAAGAAAATCACGGAAAAGGTGATTCTTTTGTAGTAAACGAGCGGACGGAAAACGTGACGCCATGTGAGAGATGCACCATGCGGGTTGGTTGATAAGCGGGGGTCCCCGATATCTTATCGGATATTCAGCGGATTTGTTTAACCACAGTTCATTGGTTCGTCCAAAAGTTTTCTCCGGCCTTGTGCCTGGCCGCCCAGGACGGGCTCTCGCTTTACTTCGCTGGACTAGACGTATAGGTTGAGTTGTCAATGAATCTAAGTTTTCCGACGACTGCTGGTACGTTGGGAAGGTCCCTAGGAATACCGTTGGTTGGGGATGACAAGGCACCGATCTGTCGTCTTGCCCCACTTGAAGGTGCGCAACTTGGTACTTTGAGCTTTCTCGGAAGCAAGAAGTATGCGCCGGTTCTTGATCGAATTTCAGGTGCTGTACTTCTTATTTCTCCCAGCCTAGTGAGGCCCGAATTACCCCTTACTTACCTCGTCGCTGAAAAGCCGCAAATTACTTTTGCCCAGATTGCCAAGTGTTTTGCGATAAAGACCTCCATCGAAGGAATATCTCCCCAGGCTGTTATTCACCCGCAGGCAAAATTGGGAAGAAAAGTGTCGGTTGGGGCCTGCGCGGTAGTGTCGAAGGAGGCCGTCATAGGGGAGGGGACGGTGATTTATCCTCATGTCTATGTGGGTGAGCAGGTCGAGGTGGGCAACCACTGTGAAATCTATCCTCACGCAGTACTTCTTGATCGGGTAGTGGTGGGAAACCGTGTGAGAATATACTCAGGAAGCGTTATCGGTTCACCCGGGTTTGGTCTTTTTGAAACAGATGGCGGGCGTGAAGAGATTCCCCAATTGGGCACAGTTGTTGTTGAGGATGATGTTCGAATAGGTGCCAACGTTACTATTGATCGAGCTACGCTGGGAGAGACAAGGATTGGTGCAGGCTCGAAGTTAGATGATCAGGTCCATGTCGGTCACAATTGCCAAATTGGCAAGAACTGTGTTCTTTGTGCGTTCGTTGGGCTAGCCGGTTCAGTTGTCTTAGAGGACGGAGTGATTTTGGCGGGGCAGGTGGGAGTGGCAGATCATGTTGTTATTGGCAAAGGCGCTCGGATGGGGGCTCAATCAGGGACAAACATGAATCTCAAGAGTGGTGAGACCTATTTTTCAAGCCCCGCAATTCCAATAAAAGAAGCACTGAAAACGTTACGATATCTGAGAAAACTTCCGAATTTGTTCGAACGGGTACTGCGTTTGGAAACCAAGGATTGAGGTCTTTCATGCTTGAGACTACATGGATTCATCCGACTGCAGTAATACATCCGGGAGCCGTCGTAGGCAGTCGAACCCGGGTTGGGCCCTATTGCGTGATTGGTGAAGGGGCGGTCATCGGCGACGAATGTGATATTCAAGATCATGTCGTCATTCGTGGTCGGGTACATATTGGTAGTGCCGTCAAGATATTTCCGTTTTGCGTTCTTGGAGGCGAGCCTCAGCACCTTAAATACGCGGGTGAACCTACCTCGGTAGAGATTGGTAATCGAGTTGTCTTGAGAGAATACGTGACCATTCATCGGGGTACTTCTTTTGGCAATCAGGTCACCAAGGTGGGGGATGAGGCTTACATCATGGCGTACACACACATCGCACATGATTGTACGGTTGGACGAAATGTTATTATCGCTAATGCCTCTCAACTTGCTGGCCATTCAACCGTAGAGGATCATGCCACTCTTGGGGGAATGACCGCCTTGGTTCAGTTCTGTCGTGTTGGTCGTTACTGCTATGTGGGAGGGGTTTCGGCATTGCGTAAAGATCTGTTGCCTTTTATGACTGGAAAGGGGAATCCCTTTGAGGTTCAGGGGATTAACATCGTGGGACTCACTCGGCTTGGTTTCTCCAATGTCACGATTGAACGGCTTAAGAAAATTTACAAAATTTTTTATCTTAAGGGCCTTACGATAAATCAAGCGATGGATAAGCTTCAGTTCGAGCTAGGAAATTCAGATGAGTCAAAGATATTTGTTGATTTTGTGCTGGCATCCAAGGCCGGAATTATTCGCTAAGGCCTCCTGATGGCTGCGAAGTTAAAAATCGCAATTGTGGGAGTTGGCAAAATGGGAATCCTTCATCTGAAGAAGTTCCTTGTCCTCCCTGATGTAGAAATCACCGGTATTATTGACTCAGACCTTCGCCACTGTGAAAGGGTTGCAACGCAATTCGGAGTTAAACCCTATCGCGCTTTAGCCGAACTGCTATTTGATACGGATGCTGCCATTGTTGCCACCCCCACAGCATCCCATTATTCGGTTGTGCGGCTAGCATTTGAGGCGGGCGTTCACGTCCTTGTCGAAAAGCCCATTTCAACAAATCTCGAGCAGGCGGCCGAGCTTGTTAAGTTGGCTTCCCTCAACAAAGTTATTTTTCAGGTGGGTTTTCTGGAGCGTTTTAGGCTGAGAAAGTTAATTGCGGCACTTCCGTTTGCGCGCCCTCAATGGATTGAAGCCCAAAGATTTGCCGACACTCCAGGCAGGGAACAAGCGCACATAGATGTTGTGATGGATCTGATGATTCACGACATTGATCTCGTTTTGTCGTTGGTGGGAGAAATGCCCAGTGTTATTTCCGCATGGGGGCTATCTATGAATTCTCCTCTTACTGATATTGCTGCTGCAAGGTTGGAGTTTCCAAGCGGGGCAACAGCCAACTTGAGCGCTAACCGGGTTTACGACTCAAAGATCCGAAAATTGCGTTTCTTCTCCAGTGAAGGATATGTCTGCGTGGATATGCTTGCAAATGAAGCTAAGTTTGGTGTTAGAGACAACCACGGGAATATTCTCAAACAAGCTTTTAGGAAAGAGATCGATGCCTTGGCTGAGCAGGCATCGGAATTTGTTCACTGTGTGCTTACTAAAGGGAACTCCGTGGTGTCGGGATCGGACGGCTTGGCTTCATTGAGAGTGGCATCTAAGATTCAAGAAAAAATCGGAAATGGATTGTGCGGTGGCGTGCAGAGGGGAATGTCCGACGGAGCCCACGTGTAGGCCATGCCTAAAGAAATATTTATAGTGGCTGGCGAGGCCTCCGCAGATCTTCATGGGGCTGCTTTATTGACTCAGATCCGCCACATGGAACCTGCCGCTCAGGCATGCGGCGTGGGCGGAACACATCTTATCCGTGCCGGCATGAATGTTTGCGTGGAGGCAAAAGACCTCAACATCGTCGGTTTTACTGACTGGCTGGACCGATTTAGTGAGGTGTACACGTCCTATCGCAGGCTTGTCCGCTTAATAAGAACTCGGCAGATAGACTGTGCGGTGCTCATTGACCTTCCGGATTTGAATTTACTGCTTGCAAAGCACCTAAAAGCCAAGGGCATTCCGGTCATTTACTATATTTCTCCTCAAATATGGGCTTGGCGAAAATATAGGCTCAAGAAAATTAGAGATCGAGTAGATCGAATGCTTGTTGTCTTCCCCTTCGAAGAAGAGTTTTACAAACAAAATGGAGTACAGGCGCACTTTGTGGGCCATCCTCTTGTAGACAGTGTTCCCGCTCGCACTAGTTACCGAAGTCAGGCTGAAGTGATAGAAGCTCCTCGGATCGCTATTCTCCCAGGTAGCCGTCGGAGCGAGCTAAAGCACCACACTCGACTATTGATTGAGTTGGTGAATCGCCTGTTGCAAAAGTACCCCAGAGCAGCCTTTTCTTTGCCGGTGGCTCCCACCCTGTCTTCTGCGTTAGTGAAAGATAACTTTGCCCACCCCGCCATTACGCTCATGGAACATTCCGCAAGTACACTTCTGCATTCAGTTGACTTTGCTCTCGTAGCTTCAGGGACCGCCACTTTGGAATGCGCTTTGGTCGGTACTCCTCTGTGTCTTTTTTATATAGTCAGTCCGGTCAGTGCGAGTATTTTTAAGACCATTACTTCGTACAGGGGTTTTCTCGGCATGCCTAATCTTTTGTTGGGCCAGGAGGTGGTTCGAGAATTTATTCAGGAGCGGGCAACCGTAGAGAACCTTTTCTGTGAAAGCGTACGGTTGATCGAAGACATGGATTATCGCAGCCGCATGACCGAGCAGCTGACGATATGTCGGCAGCTGCTTGGAAACCCAGGGGCAGCCAAACGGGCTGCTGCTCACGTTGTTGAATTCTTGAACCGAAAGAATGAGGGGCAGTCGTTTTGATATTTCGGCGCCTGTACGATTATTTGTGGATCATTCTTTTGCCGCTTTCCATTGTTTGGGCTGGGACAATGTGGTTACGTAGACGGCTTTGTGGCCAAAAGCCATACCGTTCAAAAATTCCAATTATCTGTGTCGGTAATCTTCATTCCGGGGGCTCAGGGAAAACGCCTCTAGTCCTTGCCATTTCGGAGAAGTTTACCTCAAGAAACCCCGCCATATTATCACGAGGGTATGGGGGTTCTGCCGCCAAAAGTTCAAAGGTTGTTGATAGGGGGGCTCCCAATGGTTCAGTTTGTTATGGAGACGAACCTTGGATGATGGCTAATCTGTCTTCTTTTTCTATTTTTGTGGGCAAAAATAGAGTTGCTTCAATCCAGGGAATCGAAAAAACAGCCTCTACTCTTGCCGTGCTTGATGATGGCTTTCAGTATCTGAAACTTGCTAAGGACGTTCACCTTGTTGCCATTAATGTCGAGCGTTCTATAAAGGAGGACAGCTATTGTTTGCCATGGGGAGAGCTTCGAGAGCCCTGGTCCTCATTGCGTTATGCTTCAGCGGTTGTTTTGACGGGTGCGCGAGACAGTGGTTGTTGGCGAGAATGGGAAGAATTTGTTAAGGAATCTTCTGGAGAAATCCCTGTATTTAAAGCGTACTTATCTCAAGTGGGTTTATGGCAAGGAACGGAAGGCTACCAGCGCCCAGATGGCGAGTCGATGATTGGTTTTTGTGGTATTGCAGATTCCAAGAATTTTACACAAAGTCTGGCTGCCCTTAAGAGCGTTACCTTTGTGAAAGCCTTCAGAGACCACCATTCCTATAATGTGACGGATGTAAAATGGCTTATTGAAAAGGCACAAGAGTTGAAAGCTACGGCATTAGTGACAACGGACAAGGATTATTTCAAAACGCAACATCTTTTTGAGAGAATGGGAGCTCGTTTGGTGAGCCTCCGAATTCGATATGATATTGATGAGAACTTCTGGTACTTTTTAAAGGAACGGATAGAACGCCATTGATAGCACTTCTCCACATAGTTTCAAGATTGTTTAATGCCTTACCCACCAGGTGGTTATTGTTTATGGGTGATGCATTGGGCTGGTTGACCTATTATTGCCTGCCATTTAGACGCCAGGTCATTCTTGAGAATCTTGAAAAGGCATTTGGTGACCAGATTAACGGGCAAGGGCTAGAAAACTTGGTTCGAGAAAACTATTTTCATTACGGCAGAACTTTTGTCGAGTTTCTGCGGTCTTTCTGTTGGACTGCAGAAGAGTACAGGCGAAATACCGTTGTCGAGGGTTTTGAGCATATTGCTCCATATATTAAATCAGGAAAAGGAGGGTTCTTCCTGACGGGCCATTTGGGAAATTGGGAAGTGCTCATTGGTTCGGGGGCTGCCGCAGGTATTCCTCTAGATATTGTAGTAAAAAACTCAAGGAATTCCCTGCTTGAGAAAGTTCTTCAGCGGTACCGTCGAAAGATGGGGGTTGGAATATTTTGGGAAACGGGGACGGCAAAGGATATATTGCGTTCTTTGTCCAAAGGGCGTTTTGTCGGTTTTATTTTGGATCAATTCATGGGTCCCCCTATCGGTCTTCCGGTTCAGTTTTTTGGTAGAAAGGCAGGAACGACCGTTTCACTGGCCCTTCTGACGGAAAAAAAAGATGTGCCAATTTTTCCGGCTTATTCCTATAGAGATCACAGAGGTCTCTTACACACGGTAATCTGCCCACCATTGGAGTTTCCGGCTCTTTCTGAGGCACGTAATGATCGCCTTTTTGAAAAGACGCAATACTTTAACCATATTTTGGAGGAAAAAATTCGCTTCCATCCCTCTCAATGGTTATGGTTACACCGTCGTTGGAAAAATTATAATGGCGTTCCAAGATGGATACCCAAAGCGTTTGCTTTGGGCGCTGGTTGCCTAATGCTATTGCTTTGTGCCTGCGCTTCAAAGAGAACAAAAGAAACGCCGACCGGTATTGAGCTTCCACCGGATCCCGTTATTTCGGTTCCCACCTTCGAACAAACGGACAAACCAGAAACCTCTCTGCCCGTCACACCATCAGCTGGGGATCCAGCCCGGCCTCAAGAATCAAACGGTCTATCTGAAAAGCATCCAAAACTCGAAAAAAAGGGGAAAAAGGGAGTGGGTGGCAAGAGCAAAACGCTTGTGGTTAGCCCTGCTCCTCAAAAAGGGGAGGTCTTTCAGGTGGTACCCGTCGACAGAATACCCTTTGAAGTGGGTGAGAGACTGGATGTTTCCCTTGAGTGGATGGCTTTGCCAGCGGGTTCTGCCTACATGGAGGTGCGGTCGGGGGCTCCTCTTAATGGGCGGCCCACCTTTACGCTTTTTGGTAATGTTTTGTCGAGTAAGCTCGTAGATGCCATATATCACGTCGATAATACTGCCGAGTCGTTTGTGGACGCACAGGGGATCATTCCATACAAGTTCTTGCTTCATATGGTTGAGACGCATCAGTTAAAGGAAACGAGGGTGTCTTTTGACCATCCACAAAAGAAGGCGTTTTACTGGGCAAAGAGAATCTCCAAAAGGTGGGGTGATCAGAATTTGGACCGGGTGGATGAACTGATTCCGAGAGCACGTGATATGTGGAGCGGTTTGTATTATGCAAGAACCTTCAACTACCAGCTAAACAAGAAAGAATCTTTTTACATTTACGAAAATGGCCAGAATTGGCTGGTCGAACTCTTGCCGCTCGGTAACGAGTTGGTTGCAAGCAAGGTCGGATATTTTCAGTGTTGGAAAATCCTTATTACAGTAAAGTTAAATAATGTTCTTCGCCCTACGGGCGACATTTACGTGTGGTTATCTGATGATTCGAAAAGATATATTGTAAAATTCGATGCAAAAATCAAAATCGGCTCTCTGTACGGCTATTTGGTTGGTATTAGGGAGAAGCTGTGAAGATTTCTGCTGTTATTGTCGCCTATAATGAAGAGCACAATATTGTCCGCTGCCTGAAAAGCTTGCAATTCTGCGACGAAATAGTGGTGGTCGATTCCTTTAGTGAAGATAAGACCAGAGAATTAGCGGCAAGTCTATCCCCCAGAATCGTTACCCATCAATGGGAGGGATACGTCAACCAAAAGAATTTTGCAGTCAGGCTGGCGACAAACGAATGGGTGCTTTCTCTGGACGCTGACGAGGAAGTGTCGGAAGAACTCAGCAAAGAGATTCAACAGACGTTAAGTAAAGAGTGTGTATCTTGTTCCGGCTTTTCCATTCCTCGCAAGACCTTCCATTCAGGTCGTTGGATTCGATACGGTGGCTGGTATCCAAACCGTCTGGTCAGACTGTTTAAGAAATCAGAGGGTGAATGGATTGGCTTAGAACTTCATGAACGGTGGCAGTGCCAAGGGAAAGAGGGCATGTTATACAGCCACCTCATTCACCACTCCTTCAACAATATTGCGGACCAAGTGACACGAAATAATCACTATTCTTCTTTGGGGGCCGTTGGTCTTGCTCGC
Source organism: Deltaproteobacteria bacterium (assembly GCA_016207775.1). GTDB lineage: Bacteria > Bdellovibrionota > FAC87 > UBA2466 > UBA2466 > JACQOU01. Next base: position 12,356 of record JACQOU010000255.1, on the reverse strand, counting down.
TTGGGTACTCGGTTTTCACTTTTTAAATTGATTACTAAGCCGGTCTCAAAATTTATAGAAACTTATTTGCTGAAGAAGGGTTTTCTGGATGGTCTTCCTGGTCTTCTTATTTCTATCTCTGCAGCGTACTCCGTATTTTTAAAGTGGGCTAAACTTTGGGAACTGAAACATCGTGAGCAAGCCTAAACTGAATGTCGTTGCAATTGATGGCCCGTCAGGTGCCGGGAAATCTACTGTGAGTTCCGAACTAGCAAAAGCGTTGGGAGCCCGTCTGCTTGATACAGGCGCGACTTATCGGGCTGCCGCCTATATCGCATTACAAAAAAAAGCCACATCTGAAAAAGCTTTCGAAAGGATTGCCCGAGAACTTGATTTCAAAATCAGCAGAGATGGTAAAACATTGCTCGTTGGTGGACGTAATTTAGGGGTCCGGCTTCGTACTGAGAGAGTCAGCCAAATGGCCTCATTTATCAGCCAATTCAAGGGAGTGAGGAAAGTCATTACTTCAAAACAGAGAAGCGTTGCCAGGCGGTGCAGCCGGCACAATCCGGTTGTTGTCGAGGGCCGTGATATAGGCACGGTGGTGTTTCCTGATGCCCGACACAAGTTTTTTGTCACTGCAAGCCCAAAAGTGAGGGCCGAAAGACGTTACGAACAACTCAAAGCGCGTGGAGTACGAGTCTCGTTGCACTCAGTACTTGCTGAGCAAGCCAAACGAGACAAACGTGATTCTACCAGGGCCCACGCCCCACTAAAATGCGCCACCGATGCTATTGTTGTGGACACTTCTGAAATGACTATAAAAGAAGTGGTTGGGCTGCTCGAAAAACACATCGCGGGAAAAACTTAGTCTCGGGCAGGACTAGTGAATGCCATCGTCGTAATCATCGGTACCGCGCTTTTGACCCGAAAGGGCCTGCATACTCTTTTGTGCGGCTGCCGTCATTTTTTTTAGCTCTTCTTCGTAGACGGCCAGAACCTTTTTTTCCAAAGTGCTTCGCATCTCGCTATTGAGCGGATGGGCGATATCACGGAACGTGCCATCTTTGCGTTTCTTACTTGGCATCGCAACAAACAGTCCGCTATTTCCATTAATGATTTTGAGGTCTCGTATAACAAAGCAGTTTTCAAAAATAATTGTGACGTACGCTTTTAATTTGTCCTCGTTGACCGGGAAGACTTTCACTTCCGTGATTTCCATCGTTGCTCTCCTTGAAGCCGTGCCTACTCTGCGTACGTTCCCGCGGTAGTACTTGTACAATCGTATTGTCGGAAAAATGGCTCTGCTTCTTTAGCACTTTTTTTTAGGGTGTGGAGGTCCAAAAACGTGGCAAAACAGGTTGAGCCACTTCCGGACAGGCCAGCATAGACACAAGGTAATTCTCTAAGCTTCTTGATCAACTGAACTATTAGGGGGAACTTCTCTCCAACGACAGCTTCAAGATCATTTTTTGCTGAGGCAAGGTAGGACAGTAGGTTTTCTCTATTCAATTCTCCATTCATAAAAAAAGTTTTGTGTTCTGAGAATCCAGGAGATTTCTGCCGGTACCAACCGAAGGCTTCTCGGGTGTTAATAGAGAATGGGGGAATGACAAGTAAGAAGTGCAGTTTAAGGTCAGGAGGAACGATTCTTAAATACCGTCTTTTTTCTCCAATACCTGTGACCCATGCAGGTTTCGGACTAAGGAAAAAGGGAACGTCGGCCCCTAGTGTCTTAGCAAGGGCGGTGCCTTTATGCTGGCTAAGCAGGTTTAAACAGGAAAAAAAGCGTACGACTGCAGCGGCATCAGACGAGGCGCCGCCCAGCCCACCGCCAATCGGAATCGTCTTTCTTATACAAATTTTCCAAGGGGTCCTAGTGTTATTCGGAACACCCTTTAATGCCTTATAAGCCAAGTTGTCTTGTGGCAGGGGGAGCTCACGATCCTTCCAAGGAACTTTATTGTCCCAGGAGGTTTCTACTGAATCGATCTTGGATTGAAACAATTTAATGCGGTCCACCAGACGAATTGGCCAAAACAAACTCTCCAACTGATGAAATCCATCGGCGGTTTGGCCGACGAGGGAAAGACCAAGGTTCACCTTGGCAGGCGCATTTACGAAGGACTTGTTTGTACAGCTGTATAAAACTTTTGCACCCTGTGTATTCTGCAGCATACAACCTGATTGGCCAAATATTTAACCGATCCAAAAGGTTATTGTAAGAAAAATCCGTATAGATCTTCCACATTTCCACTCTGAATTATTTTAGGAAAGCCAGTGTTTTCAGGTGGTTACAAACAACTTTTTCGGCATGCCTTTTGAAAGCACTATAAGTGGATTTGGTCACAAAACCGCCTGGGGGGTCACATGAGGATACCCCCCGCCTAGTGATCAATCCAGTGCTTTATGGCTAGAAATAAACTTCAGTATCTTTATAGTATTGGAATTTTTCTCGGAGTAATTGTTACTTCTTACTTTATGATTGACCGTGAAAGCAACGCACGTCTGCCAGCGAACTCTTTCCAGGGAACGCAGTGGCGTGCTGACTCACAGGTTGCGGATCCAGCGCTAAACCAGCTCCTTGAAATGGAACGCGCGCTTTCGCGCATTCGTAAGGATCGCGAGGATGAACTAAAGCGCAAGCCGCCCGTCTCAGAAACACCCAAATAACAAGGGTTCCCGCACGCTTTGCTAATTAATATGCTGATATGTTAACAAAGGCATGTGACCGCAATATTTTTTTCAGATGTGCATTTGATTGATGGTAACAGCGTCAAGACGAAACTCTTCCTGCGCTTCCTGCAAGAGAATGCCTCCCGTTTCGAAAAAATCTACATCCTGGGCGATCTATTTGATGCCTGGCCCGGCACTAACAGCTTCCTTGTTAGAAGTTACAGGTCTGTTATTCAAGTGCTAAAGCGTTTGGTGGAAGAAGGTCATGAGATCCATTATTTTGAGGGAAACCATGATTTTTGTCTCGGTAAATTCTTTTCAGAAAATTTGGGGATAAAGGTTCATACGGATTTCGCTATTGAGGAGATTGGGGGCAAGCGAGTCTACATCGCACACGGTGATCTTGGTAACCCTAAAGAAATGAGTTACCGTGTATTCCGCTATGTGTTGCGCAGAAGGGAATTTCAAATATTAAAATCCGTTGTCCCTCAACAATGGGTTCATCAGATTTCTATCAGAAGCTCTCAAATCAGTCGCGACTACCAAGAGCGGTTGGCGAAAACTTCGATGAATAGGCGGGATTCGAGAATTCGAGGGGTGTTCCGTAGAACTGCTGAGCGTTTATTCCTTAAGGGATGCGATGTCGTTGTTCTCGGGCATACACATCTTCCTGATGATTTATCCACAATAGTGTCTGGTCGTGACTGTCGCTACATCAACGTAGGGGATTGGGTACGCCATTTTACTTATCTTGAGTTTGACGGAACACAATTTTATACTAAGACACATCCAATAAAGAATCTTTAATTAAGAATATGATGTCTGAGTTTGCATCGCTGGATTATCTTAACTATCCGTCCCATCACTGGCCCCAACTTCTAAACGAGAAGCGTTCTGAAGGGTGGCCAGGAGTCTCAAGCCACATTTTTTGGGGCGCTCATGAGCGGTCGCCCGGTATTTACGATTTTTCAAAATCGCCAAGACTCAGATTAGAAAAACTGTTACGACTGGTGCAGGATTTTGGTTTTTCTGCTGAGGTAACTTTAGGATTTGTTCCAAACCGTGAAACTTTTCCGCCATGGGCGCTGGAGAGCTCTAAGCACGCGATTGTCCCTTATTCATTCTGGGACCCGTCCGAAAAAGGGTTTCTCTGCACAGAGCTTCCTTCTCTTTCCGAGACATGCATTAGGCGGGCGTATTTGGATTTCCTTAAGGAAGTGTTTTCCTTGTTACAGCTTTACCAGCACCCCCAGGGACCGCTTAAGAAAATTGATGTGAAGTTAGGGATGTATGCTTGTACTTTGAATCTAACGGAGCTGGAAGATTTTATTGATTATCTAACCACCTATTATGGGGACTTTGAATCGTTAAATAGGATTTACGGAACCGGCCTGCGTCATGCTTTTTCGCTGGCATCAAGCATCACGTACCAGACTCTATTGTCTAAGCGTCCATGGATTGCTGCTTTTGACTACAAGAGGTTCAGACACGCGTGGCTTAGCAAGTTGAAGAAAGAAATTCTATTCCTTGAGACCGTTCAGCCCTTAAAAACCATTGTCAGTTTTTCAGATGGGGTATGGGAGGGGGCTAACATCCAATCAGAATGGGAAATTCTCATTGATCCGGTCCTTCTAGAGACGGACGGTGTTTCCCTGCTTCCGTTTTTCCCTTCTGGCATCCCTTTTGCGCCCTCCTTTCGTGCCTTCCGATTAGCTGAATATATCCGGGTTTGTTGTGCCAACAATAAAGTGAAACTTACTTTTCTTCCCATTCTGGGAGAAGAAGTGAGATGGGTTGGTTCTTTAGCGGCAATTTTCACAGGTAAGTACATGAGCCGCTCTAGCTTCGAGACTTGCCATGCCCATGTTCTTTCCGGTGGAAAGATTTTTTTCCCGTTTGGGATCCCTCAATATGATCAAGGAATGACTCTACTGGAATGGGGAAAATCCCAGGATAGAAAACTAGAAAAGCTGGGCGATGAAAACTTACTAGTACAAAAGGTTGGAAATGGGATTGTTTATTGTCCAGCAGAGCCCGGGAAATACGGGTTTGACCTTTGGGAATGGCTTAAGCGTAAGATAATGTTTATGATGTAGTAAGCTAGACATGCAGCAAAGAGATTTTTCAAGATTGTTTTCGAGTCCCCTTCAGGATGTCCAGCGGGCATCTCTTTATCGATCACTTGGTTTGCACCTATTTCGATTTATGTTTCTTGAGACATGCGGCGGGTCTGTTTTGCGCGCAACATTACCCGAAGGAAAAGATAGTCTTCCGACCATTGAATTGCCCGAAAGCATCGAGCGTTGGGCAGCCGAAGCGAAAAAGCAAAATGCTGCTCTGCTTGTTCTAGAGTATCCCCTCGATAAACCCGCCATCCGATCTCTCCAACACGAGAAAACTCTATGGGAAGAGCTCTTCCCCTACCCTTTCAGTCAACTAGCTTTCCTGGGAGCCGATCGATATTGGCCAACGGTATCTGTCCAGCCTGTTGAAATTGAGGCTGCCATTGAAGGGCTTGCGGTTGCTGTCGGTGTTCTCGAGCGAGAAATTGCAAAAAGTGAAGTGAGCTGCCTTTTCGTGCGTAGTCCCCTCGACGAACTTTGCTTAGCATTTCACTACGTAAGGGGTAAAAGGGTTTGGGCCGGTGACTATGGTAGCGAGCGCTTCCTCAGTCTTGCAGCAAGATATAAACAGGGGACACTTACACAGCAAATGCTTCGCGAAGAACTTGGCCCTCAAGCTTTTTTTGTATATGTTGAGCGCACTCACTATTGCAGCGTCGATAATATCGAAATCATTAGATCGCTAGCGAATGATATTTCAAATGCCGCCATTTCCAATGGTGTACGGGCAAACCCAAATAGCTGTTCGGTAAGCCTGCCAGCGTCTTTTAGGAACGATCGATTGTAAACCCGCGCAACAAATGGTAAGGAGGGTGTTTGGAAATACTTCCTTGCTCTGTCATAGGGACAGGGCCGGGGTATTCTGTGAATACCTTGTTCGCAAGGAGAGTAAATGTCACGCACGAGCAATCACACTTACGAGACGGTCTATGTATTGAAGGGTGGCCTTTCTGATTCCACCAGCGGAGCTATTCACCAGAAAATAGACAGTGTAATAGCCAAGTTTGGAGGGAAGCTTAATCTGAGGGATGATTGGGGGGTCAGAGACTTGGCCTATGCCATCCGGCACGAAAAAGCGGGGCGGTTTTTCGTTATCTATTTCAACGGTAGTTCTGGTGTGGTTGAGGAAATTGAAAGGCACTTCAAAATTTCTGAAGACGTGCTCCGGTACCTCACCGTGAGTGTGGATTCAACATATGACTACAATAAATTGAAAAAGCAAATCCACACGGCTGAGGAGGAGGTTAAGAAAAATCGAGAAAATCGCAAAAAAGGCATTTGAAAAGCCCGCAGGCCCGATCAACCGGACAGATCTAAGTGGAAAAGTGAGTCGGCTCGGAGCTTTGAAATATACGCCGTCCGGCATGGCGGTGCAGGAATTGACGATTGCCGTTCAACAAAATCTTTTTGGAAGATACTCTGTAGGGCATTTTGAGGGAATGTTGGTTGGTGAGTTGGCTGAGACAACAGGAAGAAAATTAAGAATTGGTTCGATTGTTGCGGTTGAGGGTAGCCTTTGGATGAGAGAGTATAGAGACCGACAGGGCAAGAAAGTAAATGAAACCAAAGTCATTATGGATTTTATTGAGGTAAAAAACGATGAAAAAAAATGATGATAAAACGGGAGAAAAGAGAACTTTCCAACGGAAAAAAGGATGCCGTTTTTGTTCGGAGCCAGCATTATTTATCGATCATAAAGACAAATTTCTTTTAATGCCGTTTATTACAGAGCGCGCAAAGATTGTACCAAGGCGTATTTCGGGAGTTTGTTCTAGGCACCAAAGGCAATTGACTATCGCTATCAAGCGGGCGCGCCATCTCGCCATCGTGCCGTACGCCAGTGCGCAATTGTAATAACGGGTTGTTATGAGAATTTTGAATGACAACGGCAGACAGCGTGAATCTCCACAAATGGGGTTTTTGCCCCTTTTGTCGCACTCTCTTTCGTCGGCCCTTGGAATAGGAACAGTAATCATAAGTCCTTTTCCGATGATCCTGTCGCACCTTAGGCTTCCGGAGCCCTGGCCTAAAATAACAGGCTTGGTCGGAGCTGCACTGGCGCTGACGGTGTTGGAAGTTCCTCTTGCATTGGTCGCCTTGCTGTTCGTATTTGGTCTTTATGTGGCTGATACCGTTGCTCGTGGTCCTCAGCTCTGGAGGCTGATTATCTACGTTGGTCTTTTGTCTGTCGTCTTGGGCAGCCTTGAAGTGGTGACTCTTTCTTTGCTAAGTCACTCAAATATTTTGGTCTTCTGGAAGGGAATGATAAATGGGCTACTCGATCAGTTACAAATGATTGTCCCGAAAACGGACAACAAAATTGCCTCTTCTTTTGTGGAACTTCGGTCTCTGCTGTACTATCAGGGTCCTTTTCTTTTTGTTTCTTCAGCAATTTTTTCTGTGTGGTTGTCAGTAGGCATGGCCGCTCATCTGGGTTGGTTTCCGGCCGATCATTCATTGTGTTCTGAGAGGCTTCGCAAGACACGTATCTCAATTTGGGTCAGCTCTCTCTTCGTTGTGTTCTTTGCTGCTAAAACGGTTGCTCAGGGCCCCTGGTTACATTATTGCGAAGGGTTATTTAGAGTGATAAGCACAATTGTTTTTATTGAGGGATGCATCGTCCTTTCTTCGTTCTTCGCTGCCAGGCCAGCCCGTTTACGAACATTGGTTTATGTATTCACAATGGTATTCACTGCCATTGTAGGATTTTTCCCGGTGGCGTCATTGGGAGCGTTCAGTCCTTGGTATTTTCGCAAAAGGGGAACTCTATGAAAGTGATACTTCGTCAAAATGTAGCTAATTTAGGTGTTGTTGGTCACATCGTGAGCGTTGCAGACGGTTACGCGAGGAATTTCTTGATACCTCGTAACTACGCTATTCCGGCTACACAGAATAACCTTCAGGCCTTTGAACATGAAAAACGTGTTGCTGAAGCGAGAAGAAACAAACTTCACAAAGAAGCCGAGGCGTTAAAGTCTAAGCTGGAGCATATTTCGTGTTCGATATCAAAGCGAGTGGGTGAGCAAGACAAGCTGTATGGTTCGGTTACGGCGATGGATGTTGAGAAAGCTTTCCGGGCCGAGGGCTTCAATATCGATAAGAAAGACATTCTCCTTGAGGAGCCAATCAAGGCGCTTGGTGTTTATACGGTTCCCGTACGAATTTTCGAAGATGTCGTTGCAAGCACAAAGGTTTGGGTAGTTCGCGAATAGCTAAAAGCCCGCTATAATACTATTTGTTACAAACTAGCTCACACGTGAACTGCATATGAAAAGCAAAACGAACGGGTCTAACCTTGTGCGTCGACACAAACGTCTCTTGATATTGTTAGGTCTCACGTTTGTTTACTTAGAGGTGATGCTTCGTCTGATTCCGTGGGAAAAAAAGACCAGAGAGCTTTTTGTCATGGATAGGACTGAAGAGGTCAAAGCAACTGAATGGTACAACCAATGGGAGAATGATCATAGCCACCTAAGAAGAACCTATCAGGCATATGAAATCTATCATCTTCAGCCGTTCAACGGAATACACATTAACATTCATCCAGACGGGTATAGGCATACTTGGAATGGTGCTCCCCGAGAACGACAATCACCGATACGTATAGGGATATTCGGTGGCAGTACGATATGGGGCAGTCATGCTAGGGATTATTTCACCGTGCCTTCATACGTAAGCAAGTCTTTGCATAGCCGTTTATCTAACACGCCGGTACAAGTGGTCAATTATGCAGAAATAGGTTTTGTCCTATCGCAGGAACTCCATCGTGCTTTACGTTTGTCCTACTCAGAAAGAGCGCTAGACAAGCCCTTGCCACGAATAATGGTATTTGTTGATGGGGTAAACGATGTTCTTTCTGCATTAACTAACTTTACCCATGGAGTTGGAAAACCAGCAGGTCTACCGTGGGAATATGAGAAGTACGAATATTTGTTTAAGCTTGGGAAAACTGGCGAAATAGGGCTTTCTGATATTTTTAAAAAGGTTAAAACAGTTAGGGCTGGGATAAATGTTGCTCAGCATGTCGGACTAGCAAAGAAAGACAGTAAGAATCTCTTCATTGAGCCAACGACCGCTGATTTCGAGCGGCTGAGTTCCGAGGTGGCTAAAACTTATATCGAATTGATAAAAGCGGGCTCTCAAATGCTCTCCGGTCTCGGAGTCGCTTCTGTCTTTATATTGCAGCCCATAATGGTGGAAAAGGCGCTGCTTTCAGAAGACGAGCGAAGGGTTTTCCGTTTGAACCAGTATTGGCAAGGCTACCTAAAGGAAGCCTATAGAAAAATTAGGGAGCATGCGAAAGATCTGCCAAGCAACGTGACCTTCTATGATTGGGGCGCCCTCTTTGCGGAAGATAATGAGACTCGTTATAACGACATTCTCCATTACTCTGAATCAGGTAACGAGAAAATTGGGGATCGCTTAGCGGGATTGTTGGTCAATTCAGTTCCTAAAGTGGCTGCAAGGAACAGGTTTATTTCATCTACCAATTAACCAACTAAAAGACGTTATAAATAAAGGGTGCAACCGTTTCACTCTTAGAAAAAATAACCAAACCCGCAAACAAGATAAGCGCAAAAAAAAGCGGCCAAAGCCACATTTTTCGATTTTCCTTCAAGATCCGCAGAAGATTATTCATTTCAGTATGACAAAAGAGTTTAGCGCCCTGATAGATTCTGCATTCCCTTCGACGGACAGCTGAACAACAAGCCCCCGCTCCCGAAATAGCCAAACCTGAACACTATGTTGACCGTTCTCCAAAGCAGATTCTTTCTTTATTCCGACCAGGCTTGCAACTCGAACAAGCGGCTGTCCGCTACTCCGGCCAATTTTAATTAAGTCGTTGAGCGAACGGATGTCTGGACACTGGAGAAGGTCTGCTCGCAAGGCCACATCTTTGAGCGGGGCAAGAGCACTAGTAAGATCCGGGTCAAAATTATTCAACTCTTTTTCGGTGAAGGTATACGCTCCTCCGTGACTGATTACCAAATCGCCATGAGCATTTCCAATTTCCACGCCGCCAACACGATCACTGAAAAGTCCGTTACCAACTTCGGTCCCCGGCATCTCTGCCTTAATTTGTGCGGAGTCTAGGAAAAGCGTTAGCGCGAGTAAGCCAGTAACCCGCAGCCGAAATCTATCTGTCAAAACCGCAAGAAGCAGTCTCACTGGGCTCCCCCCCTGTTGGTAACAGGAAAGAGATAGAGCCCAACAAAATAAACATCGTCTCCATCCCGATCCATGCCATACTTCCGATTTAGTTTTCGTCTAAATTCTTTAATTTCATCTTTTATTTCTTTAACTCTTCTGTTGGGGATTGATAAGACGAGACCCGACATTTCCCGTCTATCCATGGGAACGAGAAAGATAGAGTTGATGGCTTTTCTTAGATACGTACGATGAAGGCTTCGGATAACGTGAGAAGGCACTTCATCGGAACTGGTGAGCAACTGTTCTCTCAGCTCCAAGCGCCCGTCTGAATTCCTTTCAACAAGCCGGAGGCGGATAAGCAGATCTAAGCTCTCCTTGGCTTGTGCCTCAGTAATTTTGCTACCAAGCCGGGCAGCGATCCAGGCCGGGTCTTCCTGAAAGGTTTTTGACGCGATCAGCTCGCGAATAACTGCATGATGCCAATCCAAAAGAAACTTAATTCGATCGGCACGCAAAGGCGAGGGCGTACGTTGCTTCTCTTGATATTTGAGTAGCTGGCGTAAATGTACTTCCTTGCTATCTGGATCGGATACTTCCTGATATAAAACGAGCTCGCGAAAATACTTTTCTTCGTCCCGCGTAAGCCCTAAACCGCGAGCAAATTGGTAAAGGGTGCGATCAGTTATTCGTCGTTTACCATCTACCACGAGTTTCAAGTAATTAGGCGAGCCTAATTTTGCTTTTCTAGCAAAAAGCCTATAGCTGTAGGCAGAATTTTTCTTTTTGTGCCACTGATAAAAATCATGCAGATATTCTCGATAGTCGAAATAATCAAAGAGATTAGGCGTGGTGAGTTTTATCCCTTCTTGCATAAGCTATCCCTGCGTTGTGCAGGCAAAAAAATGGGTGGGCAATTGATCAAGCCGGGACACCCCTACCCTAAGCGGTTTGTACCAGCCAGGTTCGACAAATTCAACTTTTTTGTGGTTTTGTGGTTTATGAGGCTCTACGAAGGGGACATCAGCAGAGCCTCATCATTTCTTCTTCGACAAGAGCCATGTTATCGAATAACCGATCTAAGTTCTGAAAGTTTTCATTTCTACCCGAAGGAAAAACTTGGCTCCCCAAATAGGTAACTGACGGCAAAACCTCAAGAGATTCGACCCTTAAGGGGGAGGTACATGATATTGCAGAAAGGTACCTTACTCGGGATACTCCCAGCTCCGATTCTCCTCCGCCAAATTCCTTCGCAAATTCCCGCCGAAATGTTTTGAGGCACTTGGCCACCTCTTCCTTGTCTTCGCCGAAATCTCGCTCAAACAAAATCAGCCATCGAGTAAGACAGTCTTGATCGGTATTTTTATCACACCAAATAACGCCCAAACTTCTCAAGATTTTGTCCTTGTATCGAAACGGAAAGATAAGAGTGTTATCAGTCAATGGGGGTGGTTTTTCCGAAGAAAGGTCAACGCTGATACCACTAAACGAGCAATCAACCTTTCGAAGAACCTTATTTAATTCTTTCTTGTTGCCAGCGTAGCATTTCGCAAGACCATCTAATTCGCCACACCAAATAATTCGACTGTAAACATAGCTGCTACCATCGTGACAACGAAGAACGTGTTGTTTTTCGTCGATTTCTCTTATCTGCAAATGAGTCTTGAAATGGGGCCGTGCTTTTTCGAATAAGTGATCCATCAGTCCCCTGTGGTTCACTGCCATCTTAAAAAAGGGGGTCTTAAGGCAGTATTCTTCAAAGGGACTGCTTGCCGCGTTTGCTGGAACCCAGTTGCCTTTGCGAAATTCGACCGGAGGTTGGTCGCTCAGCATCCAATCGGAGTTTGGAAAAATTTGTTGAACAAAATGGATGGAGGCTTGCGAACACATTCTTGGGTGCTCACTTAGAAAATCACTGCCAAGCTGTCCTGAGCTTTCAAATCCAATGTGGGGAATATGCTGATTATCGAGCAACCAACTTGCTAGCATTCCCCCCATTCCCCCGCCGATTACTAAGACCGGTTCATTCATGTATAGAATTTAACCTCTGGCGTGTTGATATCAAATGAGAAATTTAAAGATTTCAAAGGAGTTGACTTTCCATGCAACGCATATAAATTTCCTTACGAGTCAAAAGCATTAGGGGAAATTAGCGAAAAGTTGAGGGAGGCTGATTGTAGATGCGAGGGGTTGACAGTGGAAACAAGGCGGTGTTTAAATGCTTCCTTCGCTTGAAACTGGTCTTTGAAAACTAAATAGCAAATTTAACAAAAGGTTACGGGCCTGAGGTTGACGATTAGTAATATTCGTAGACCTCGAAAAAAGTGTTTTATAACACTGTCAAACTTCTTAACTGAAGATTTTGATCCTGGCTCTGAACGAACGCTGGCTGAGTGCCTAATACATGCAAGTCGAACGAGAATTGGTCTT